>JAGBLC010000074.1 GCA_017635615.1 Prevotella sp. | reverse complement strand
TTCATGACCGTCCAAGGGGGAGAGAACGTTCCTATCGCCATGACCGACAGCATGATTGATGTGCTCCGTAAGACCCAAGGTATCAAGCAGGTGCAGCGATATGCCATGACGCAAGGCATCCTCAAGACCGACAGCGACTTCCTCGGCGTGGCCTTCAAAGGCATCGCCCAGGAATACGACACTACCTTTATCCATCAGAATATGGTGGAGGGCTACATTCCGAAGTTCTCCGACGAGAGCAGCAAGCAGAAGATTGTCGTCTCGCGCACCATCGCCGACCAGCTGGGACTGCGTGTCGGCGGACGTGTCTTTGCCTACTTCATCAACAACAACGACGTCCGCGTGCGCCGCTATACCATTGCCGGCATCTATCAGACCAACCTGACGATGTTCGACAAGGTGACGGTGCTGACCGACTTCTACTCCGCCGTTAAGCTCAACGGCTGGGAGGCCGACCAGGCTACTGGTGCCGAGCTCATCCTCGACGACTTCAACCGGATGGACGAGGTGGAAGATATCCTTGTCAAAAAGGTGAACCGCACTACCGACCATTACGGCGAGACCTACTCGTCGGCTACCATCCGCAACCTCTATCCGCAGATTTTCTCGTGGCTCGACCTGCTCGACCTGAACGTATGGATTATTCTGGCGCTGATGATCAGCGTGGCAGGCTTCACCACCATCAGCGGCCTGCTCATCATCATTCTTGAGCGCACCAACATGATCGGCCTTCTGAAAGCCCTCGGCGCTCGCAACTCCTCCGTACGCCACACGTTTCTCTGGTTTGCCGTCTTCATCATCGGCCGCGGCATGCTCATCGGCAATATCCTGGGCATCGGCTTCGTTCTGATACAACACTTCTTCGGCTTGGTGAAGCTCGACCCCACGACCTACTATGTCAGCACGGTGCCCGTAGAGGTGAACATCCCCATCTTCGTGCTCATCAACATCGTCATGCTGGCCATCAGTGTCTTCGTCCTGATAGCTCCCAGCTACATTGTCTCGCGCATCCATCCCGCCCGGTCGATGCGCTACGAATAAACAGAATCGAACGGCCTGTTCCTGAACAACGAGGTGGTGAGGCCCATTCTCTATGAAGGACGCCTTGCAACAGCGAAAACAACAATAATTATAACAGAAATAGGGAAATTCCCTTGCACGGATGGAAATTTTTCCGTACCTTTGCCTCCATGAATAAACAGAACGGAAAGGGCGTATCAACAAAACAGGCGAAGGTAAAGGCAAAACCTTCTGTCTGGAAGAGTAAACTCGGCGACTACTTGCTTGATATTTCCAAGTATGTAGTGACAGGTGTTGTAATCACATCCCTGTTTAACGACGTAACAGACAAAGCCATCATGTATCTTATCGGTATATGTATAGTAGTCTTCACGTTATGGGCAGGCCTGATATTAACAAACAACAAAAAAGAGGAGGAATAAAAATATGGGTATGTATCTTGTGGCATTGGTGATAGGTGTACCATGTATGCTGTTCGTTATCTTCAGCTATACCCCAAAAGGGAAAGCATGGAGACGCCAGAATAATCTGTTGTAGGGACTTTTTCCTTGCACGGATGGAAATTACACGTAACTTTGCAACATCGCAACATGAGGAAAGATAATCTGTCAACAACAAAAGTCATTAATTATATTGTCCGAAAATTCTAAATATTTGTGTAGTTTTCCAACAATATGAGAAATATTTAGTAAAAACGGCAAATAATGCACATTTTTTTTGGAAATGTGCATGAAAGACGTTACCTTTGCACAAAATTTTGATAATTGTGCAATGGAAAATATACCAAGCTTTAACTCCGTCATACAGCAATCGATTGTCAACCATTGGGACAACGATGCGCTGACCGACTATAAAGGCGCTACCCTTCAATATAACGATGTGGCTCGCAAGATAGAGAAACTACACATCCTCTTCGAGAACAGCGGTGTAGAACGAGGCGACAAGATAGCCCTCTGCGGACGCAACAGCGCCAACTGGGCAGTAGCCTTCCTCGCTACGCTCACCTACGGAGCCGTCGCCGTGCCCATCCTCCACGAGTTCACTCCCGAACAGGTGCATAACATCGTGAACCACAGCGATGCCAAGCTGCTCTTCGTGGGCGATGTCGTGGCAACAACGATCGACGCCACGAAGATGCCGCATCTGGAGGGTATCGTCTATATCCCCGACTATTCGCTCGTCGTATCGCGCACCGACAAACTGACCTACGCACGTGAGCATCTCAACGAACTCTACGGAAAGAAATATCCGAAATATTTCCGCAAGGAACACGTCAAGTATTACATCGAACAAAGTCCCGACGAGCTGGCGCTCATCAACTATACCAGCGGCACGACAGGCTTCTCGAAAGGTGTGATGATTCCGTATCGCGCCATCTGGAGCAACTACGACTTTGCCGAGCATGTCTTGGGCAAAGAGCTCAAGGTGGGCGACAACACGCTGAGCATCCTGCCCATGGCCCACATGTACGGCATGGCTTTCGAGTTTATCTTCGAGTTCCTGCACGGATGCCACGTGTTCTACCTGACACGCCTCCCCTCCCCTGCCATCATCGCACAGGCCTTTGCCGATGTCAAGCCAGCCATCATCATCTCCGTGCCGCTCGTCATCGAGAAGATTGTCAAGAAGAAGATTCTGCCCAAGCTGCAGAACCCGCGGATGCGCATCTTGCTGAACATGCCCATCGTCAACAAGAAGGTGCGGCAGGCCATCTTCGAGCAGGTGTACAACTCGTTCGGCGGAAAGCTCTACGAGATTATCGTCGGTGGTGCCGCCTTCAACCAAGAGGTGGAAGGCTTCATGAGGAGCATCGATTTCCCACTCACCGTAGGTTACGGAGCAACAGAGTGCGCTCCCATCATCACCTACAGCGACTACCAGTCGTTTGCTCCGGGTAGCTGTGGCCGAGAGGTTATCCACATGGAGGTGAAGATTGACAGTCCTGATCCCGAGAATGTTCCTGGCGAGATATTGGCTCGCGGCCTGAACGTGATGTTGGGCTACTATAAGAACGAAGAGGCCACCCGCCAGACCATCGATGCGGAAGGGTGGTATCATACCGGCGACCTTGGCACGATGGACCATCTGGGCAATGTCTATATCAAAGGCCGCTCGAAGAACATGCTCTTGGGAGCCAGCGGACAGAACATCTATCCCGAAGAGATAGAGGACAAGCTCAACTCGATGATGCTCGTCAGCGAATGTATCGTAGTGCAGCGCGGTGAGAAGCTCGTAGCCCTTATCCATCCCGACTACGACGAGGCGAAGAGCCTGGGGCTGAACAACGACGACCTGATGAAGGTGATGGAACAGAACCGCACGGAGCTGAACACCACACTGCCCGCCTATTGCAAGATAGCTCACGTGGAACTGCACGAGGATGAGTTTGCCAAGACACCGAAGAAGAGCATCAAGCGCTTCCTCTATCAATAGTTTGTTCAGAACACAGAGACGCAAAGACGCAGAGAAGTTATTATCCCGATGACAAGGATATAATACTTCTCTGCGTCTTTGCGTCTATCTGTGTTCTGCTACAAAAATTACAATAATGCTGTGGAACGGACGCGACTAAGCGTCTCGGGCGTCATCTGCAGATAGCTGGCGATGTGCACCAACGGGGCACGCAACACCACCTGAGGCATCTGACGCGTCATGCGGCGATAGCGGTTTTCTGCCGTCTCGAAGCGCAGCAGGTCGGCATGCACCTGCGAGATGATGAGCGACTCCTCCAATATCTTACGGTACAGTATCTGGATATTCACATTGTGCAGAGCCACCTGTTCGAGACGCTGCTTGGGCAGTTCGTAGAGAATGGTGTTCTCCAAGGCCTCTACCTGCAGGTAGGACGGCTCTTCCTTGAAGAGGCTCTCGATGCACATCACAATGTCGCCGTCGACGGCGAGATACTCGGTGACCTCCTTACCGTTTTTGAAATAGAACTGTCGCAAGAGGCCCCGATGGATATAGATGATGCTCTGGCACTGTTCGCCTTCCTTAAGGATAATCGACCCCTTGGCATACTTTCTTGGCACGAGGACACTCTCCAGAATGTCGAGCTCGTCGTGGGTCATCGTACTGTATTTCCTTGCCAGTTCGCGAGCGATGTCGCGTGTGGTTACTGCTGGTTCTTTCATTTGTTCCTCCCTTTTCTTATTTACTTAATACATTTAAGCTTAATTCTACATGTTTGGTTAGTCTAATTTCAGGACGGCGAGGAAGGCCTTCTGAGGCACCTCGACGTTGCCTATCTGCTTCATGCGTTTCTTTCCGCGCTTCTGTTTCTCCAACAGCTTTCGCTTTCGACTGACATCACCGCCATAGCACTTGGCCGTGACATCCTTTCTGACCTGCTTCACCGTCTCGCGGGCGATAATCTTAGCACCGATGGCTGCCTGTATGGCAATGTCGAACTGCTGGCGCGGAATGAGTTCCTTGAGCTTCTCGCACATCCTACGTCCGAAAGCAACAGCGTTGTCTTGATGCGTCAGCGTAGAAAGGGCATCGACGGGCTCGCCATTGAGCAGGATATCGAGCTTGATAAGCCTCGACGGACGGTAGCAGTCAACGTGATAGTCGAACGAGGCATATCCTTTGGAAATGCTCTTCAGCTTGTCGTAGAAGTCGATGACAATCTCGCCCAGCGGCAGCATGAAGTGCAGCTCAACGCGGTTGCCGCTGACATACTCTTGCTTGATGAGCTCGCCGCGCTTGTCGAGGCAGAGCTTCATGATAGGGCCGATATAGTCGGCGGCAGTGATGATAGAGGCCCGGATGTAAGGTTCTTCGATATGGTCGATCATCGTCTGATCGGGCAGTCCCGAGGGGTTGTGCACCTCTTTCTCCTCTCCCTGCTTGGTGTAGACCATATACGACACGTTGGGCACCGTTGTGATGACATCCATGTCGAACTCTCTGTCCAGACGTTCCTGCACAATCTCCATGTGCAACAGCCCCAGGAATCCGCAGCGGAAACCGAATCCCAAGGCCACCGACGACTCTGGCGAGAAGGTCAGCGAGGCATCGTTGAGCTGGAGTTTCTCGAGCGAGGCACGCAGGTTCTCATAGTCGGTAGGGTCGATGGGATAGACACCGGCGAAGACCATCGGCTTCACCTCCTGGAATCCCTCGATGGCTTTGTCGCAGGGTCGGGCTGTCAGTGTGATGGTGTCGCCCACCTTCACCTCGCGAGAGTTCTTGATACCCGTGATGATGTAGCCCACATCGCCTGTGCCTAATTCCTTCCGGGGTATCATGTCCATCTTCAGAACCCCTACCTCATCAGCGTCGTATTCCATGCCGGTGTTGAAGAACTTCACCTTGTCGCCTTTATGGATGGTGCCGTTGACAATCTTGAAATAGGCGATGATGCCCCGGAAAGAGTTGAATACCGAGTCGAAGATCAGCGCCTGCAACGGTGCTTCCGGGTCGCCCTCGGGAGCCGGTATGCGCTCCACGACGGCGTTGAGAACCTCTTCCACACCCTCGCCCGTCTTGCCAGAGGCGCGGATGATATCCTTGCGGTCGCATCCCAAGAGGTCGACAATCTCATCCTCCACCTCGTCGGGCATGGCACTGGGCATGTCTATCTTGTTGATGACGGGAATAATCTCCAAGTCGTTGTCGATAGCCATATAGAGGTTCGAGATGGTCTGAGCTTGTACGCCCTGCGTGGCATCGACCACGAGCAATGCTCCCTCGCAGGCAGCGATGCTGCGGCTCACCTCGTAAGAGAAGTCGACATGCCCCGGCGTGTCTATCAAATTGAGTATATACTTCTGCCCGTCCTTCTCATATTCCATCTGGATGGCGTGACTCTTGATGGTGATGCCTCGCTCGCGCTCGAGGTCCATATCGTCGAGCATCTGTCCTTCGGTAATCTGTATGGTCTTCGTAAATTCCAAGAGTCGGTCGGCCAAGGTAGACTTACCATGGTCGATATGAGCGATGATGCAGAAGTTCCTGATATTTTGCATGTGTGATTTCGTTCTGTGTATGAAAAAGTTGCTCTATACTTATTTTTTTGCAAAGGTATGACTTTTTTTTGATTTCACAAAACGATTACACTTTTTTTTAATAATGAAACGGTAGTTTTAAAGAGAACCGGATAAAAAATCTCTCTGGCAGATTTGGTGCTTTACTTGATTTTTCATACCTTTGCACCCATCTTATCAATTACTTAATAACGTTACAACAATGAAAAAATTCTTCGTAATGGCTGCAGCTGCCATCATGGCTGCCACAAACTCACGAGCACAGGATGCCGTAACACCGTATATCGAACTCGACCAGTTGCCCAAACTGATTGACATCATGCCAGCTCCGCCCGCCTTCGACAGTCCGGAGTTTGCCAACGATGTCGTGCGTTATGGCTGGGGCAAACAGCAGCGTCAAGATGCAGATCGCCTGGCTCTTGCCATCGCCGATGCCGAGTGGGACGACCATGCCAAACTCTTCCTGCAATGGAAGGATGCCTTCGGTCTGACAATCAACGAAACCGAGACCCCCGAGATATGGAAGCTGCTTGAAACCAGCCTGGCCACCACCGACCCCATGCGCAAGGAGACCAAAGCCTTCTACCATCGCCAGCGTCCCTTCGAACGCTTCGACGACACCATGCCTTCGCATGAAGAGGACGAACTGCGCGGCGAGGGCAGCTATCCTTCCGGTCACAGTCTGCGCGGATGGACCATCTCGCTGCTCTTGGCTCAGATAGCCCCCGAGCAGGCCACTGCCATCTACAGCAGAGGATGGGATTACTGCAACAGTCGTGTCATCCTCGGTGCCCACTGGCAGAGCGATGTCGATGCCAGCCGCACTGCCGCCAGCATCGGCTTCTGTGCCCTTCAGGGCAATGAGGCCTTTGTCGCACAGATGAAGAAGGCACAGCAGGAATATAAGGAAAAGACGGGTCAGAACGTCGGTGTACGCGCCACCATCATAGAGCACCCGTCCACCCGCGCCTACCGTACCGACGGCACTCAGACGACAGACAGCTCTCGTGGCATCGTCGTTGAAGGAAATCAGAAGGTGCTGAGGTAATAATCATTTTAAATGCGAATATATTATAAAAATTGGCGGTTTTTACGTCATTTTCTTGTATGATTCGCGAAAAATCCGTACCTTTAGCCCCGTTTTTGAAAGCAAGCAGATTTTACATTAAAAAATAATATAAGTATAAATGAAAGTTTATCAAACTAACGAAATCCGTAACATCGCACTCGTAGGCAGTGCAGGTAGCGGCAAGACCACACTTGCCGAGAGTATGTTATTCGAAAACGGCACCATCCATCGCCGCGGCACCGTAGAGGCCAAGAACACAGTATGCGACTACTTCCCCGTGGAGCAGGAGTATGGCTACAGCGTCTTCTCTACCGTCTTCAACGTGGAGTCGAATGGTAAGAAGCTCAACATCGTGGATTGTCCGGGGTCTGACGACTTCGTAGGCGGTGCCGTCACAGCCTTGAACGTCACCGACCAGGCGCTCGTCCTCATCCACGGACAGTATGGACCAGAAGTGGGAACGACCAACGTCTTCCGTGTGACGGAGAAGCTGCAGAAGCCCGTCATCTTTGCTGTCAACCAGCTCGACCGCGACAACGTCGACTACGACAACGTCATCGGCAAGCTGAAGGAGACATTCGGCAACAAGTGCGTTCCCGTGCAGTTCCCCGTGGCTACTGGTGCTGGGTTCAACAGCATCGTCGACGTACTGCTGATGAAGAAGTTCACCTGGAACGCTGAAGGTGGTGACGGTACCGTCGAAGACATCCCCGCCGACCTGATGGACAAGGCCGAAGAGATGCGTGCCGCCCTGATTGAGGCTGCCGCTGAGAATGACGAAGCCTTGATGGAGAAGTTCTTCATGGAAGAGGCTCTCACAGAAGACGAGATCCGTGCCGGACTGCGTCAGGGTCTGATTACCCGCTCGGTATTCCCCGTGATGTGTGTCTGCGCCAGCAAGAGCATGGGCGTGCGCCGTCTGCTGGAATTCCTCGGCAACGTAGTACCCCTGCCCACCGATATGCCGAAGGTGAAGAATACGCGCGGCGAGGAAGTGGCTATCGACGCTGCTGCCCCGACAGCACTCTTCTTCTTCAAGACGGGTATGGAGCCCCACATCGGTGAGGTGTCCTACTTCAAGGTGATGAGCGGAAGCATCAAGGCTGGCGACGATCTCGCCAATGCCGACCGCGGCTCGAAGGAGCGCATGGGTCAGCTCTTCGTCTGCGCTGGTGCCAACCGTCAGCCCGTCGACGAGATGAAGGCTGGCGACATCGGTTGCACCGTGAAGCTGAAGGACGTCAAGACCGGCAACACACTGAACGGTAAGGACAGCGACCAGCAGTTCGACTTCATCAAGTTCCCCAACTCGAAGTATTCGCGTGCCGTGAAGGCTGTCAACGAGAGCGAGACGGAGAAGATGATGGCTGCCCTGAACAAGATGCGTCAGGAAGACCCGACATGGGTTGTCGAGCAGTCGAAGGAGCTCAAGCAGATTATCGTCCACGGACAGGGCGAGTTCCACCTGCGCACGCTGAAATGGCGCATGGAGAACAACGAGAAGATCCAGATAGAGTATCAGGAGCCGAAGATTCCGTATCGTGAGACCATCACCAAGGCCGCCCGTGCCGACTATCGCCACAAGAAGCAGTCGGGTGGTGCCGGACAGTTCGGTGAGGTACACCTCATCGTGGAGCCCTACACAGAGGGTATGCCCGACCCGACGGTCTACAAGTTCGGTGGTCAGGAATACCGCATGAACATCAAGAGCAAAGAAGAGATCGACCTCGAATGGGGCGGCAAGCTCGTCTTCATCAACTCTGTGGTGGGTGGTGCCATCGACGCTCGCTTCATGCCCGCCATCCTCAAGGGTGTGCAGGAGCGTATGGAGCAGGGCCCACTGACTGGCTCGTATGCACGTGACGTTCGCGTCATCGTCTACGATGGTAAGATGCACCCGGTCGACTCTAACGAACTCTCGTTCATGCTCGCCGCACGCAATGCCTTCTCGGCAGCCTTCCGCGAAGCAGGACCGAAGATCCTGGAGCCTATCTACGACCTTGAAGTGCTCGTTCCCGCCGACTATATGGGTGACGTAATGGGCGACCTGCAGGGACGCCGTGCCATCATCATGGGTATGGACAGCGAGGGTGGCTATCAGAAGCTCGTTGCCAAGGTGCCGCAGAAGGAGATGGCCAACTACAGCATCAGCCTCTCGTCTATCACCGGCGGACGTGCTTCGTTCACCATGACCTTCGCCAGCTATGAGCTCGTTCCCACAGACGTTCAGAACGAACTCATCAAGCAGCACGAGGCAGAAGCCAAGGAAGAAGATTAAGTCTTATTTATACAACAACAGTTCGGGGGCGCTCCTTTTGGAACGCCCCCTAATTTATATCTGAAAGGTGGTTCTTACATCTTCACCTCTGGTTTTCGTCCTTGGCGGATGCTGATTGTCTAAAATTTAGACAATAAAGCGTATGATTTTTAGACACTGTTGCATTTCTTGACGATTATGTCGTTCTGTTGCCGTCTTTGTATAATAATCTCATTGTCCCTTCGTGATTCCACCCACCACGTCATCGTTCTCGATGCTGTGCTCTGCCTTCTTCACGCTGGCCTTGAGCGAACCGAAGCGCCAGGTGAGCGAGATGCTGAACGAACGTCCGTGATTCCATGAGGTCTGAAAGTCGCGGTAGTCGCCATTGACGGTCTCTGCGCTGGATGTCATGTGACTGTTGAAAGGATTATTGGCTCCGATACGCGCCGTCAGCCGGTCGTCCTTGAGGAACGAACGCTGCAAGGAGGCGTAATAACCGTAATAGGAATGCTGCACGTAGTAGATACTCGAAGGGCTATGGCCTATCTTTCCATACACCGCCAGATTGAGTTTCAACTTCCAAGGCAACTGCTGCGAGAGGTTAGCATAATAATTGTCAGACCAACCATGATTGCGATAGCCAAGGTTAGGGTTGGCATAATGTTCATAGCGCAGGTTGTTGTTGACAATAAGCGTTGTGCCGTCGAACGGTTTCCACTGTACATACTGCTCGAATGAAGCACAACGATAGTGCTGGATATTGTCGTAGGTCAGATAGCGAACATCACCCTGGGCCGTCTGGACAGAGGCAATGCCACCATTGCTGAACCTATAGGTAGGAGCCAGTTGCAGCGTGAGCCGCCGACCTATATACATGTAGATGAGTGAGAGGCTCTGCGAATGGGAACTCACCAAGAGCGGATTGCCTTGCTGTACCACATTGGGCGAGGTAGAGACAGCGGGGTTGAGATAGGAGATGCCCGGGCGGTTGATGCTCGTGGTGTAGTTCAGTTTCAGCGACTGTGATGGCGTCAACTGATACTTCAGGCTCGCCTGCGGCACCCAGTCGTTGAGCCGATGACTGAAGGCCGCATTTGTGCCGTCAGGATAGCTGCCCCGCATATAGCTGT
>JAGBLC010000073.1 GCA_017635615.1 Prevotella sp. | reverse complement strand
TGGACGAAAATGCTTATCTTTGCACCAGACAATTTTAAAAAAATCGCGCTTATGATCAAGAAACTTTTACTTTTCGCAACAGCCGCCCTATTTAATATAATAGGTATACAGGCACAGACCGACGTCACGTCGCAGTATATCATTAATCCCGGATTCGAGGACTGCGAGGCCGTTGAGATTACAGAATGTCACGGATACGGATCGACTGTTTTAGGCAATGGTTATAGCCTAATGATTAGCCAAACCATAGAGGCTGGCTATGACTACGCCGAACAAGGTTGGCAATTGGTCTCTCAGAACACCAACGCCAATGGTGGAGTAGTTGGCTATGGTGGAAAAGTGCAATATTCAAAATCTGGTTTCGAGGACTTACCAGCAAATGGTCCGACGACATCGTCTGGAAGCAAAGCCTTTTGTTTCTGCGGCAACAATGCCCTTGTTTACAAACAACCTGAGAGTGTAACGCTTCCCGCTGGTTCCTACAAGATGACGGTATATATCTATCCCTATAACGGAGCATATTCTTCAGCTCAGCCAACCACAAGGGTAAAAGATTTTACGGGATTCATTGACAATGAAGGCAACGAGTATTTCTCACCCAACCGAACAGGTACCAACAAAGAAGAAATAACGCTGAACAGTAATGCTTGGAATGAGGAAATCATTGAGTTCGAGCTGACGCAGGAAACGACCGGACATTTCCAAGTGAGCTACGGCATACAGTATTTCCTCGTCGTCGATGACATTAAATTGGAATATCAAGGTGGTGTCGTCACCACATCTTTGAGTAATGTTGTTGCCAAGGCCGAGAATCTCAACGCTGAACTAAACTCTAACGACCTTGCTGAGGCTATCAGCAATGCACAAGACTTCATTGCCAATCCGACAACACAAGAAGATGTGGCTACTCAGGTTGAAGCGCTCTACACCGCTATGGCGACGGCTCTCGCGGCTACAACCGAACCCGTGAACATCACGGCGGCTTATCTGGAGAATCCTTCTTTCGAAACGGGCATTGCACCGTGGACATGGGTCAGCGCAACGGGAAATGTTGGCGAACCCATCAACACCGAATCAACACCCTTCATTGACGGCAAGAACATCCTGGAGTTCACCAGCTCGGGAACCAACGGTATCAGCCAGACCATCAGTCATCTGCCCGCCGGATACTATATCATCGACGCCAAGCTCAACCAAAAGGCTTTCCTGAAAATCGGACCGGGCTCTGGCACACTGATTCAAGGTGGCATGGATGCGCTGTTCCTGCGTGTTCACCCCTCGGCTTACAATCTGACTGCCGATGGCGAACTCACCGTCGGTGCTCAGGCCTCGGTAGCCTATCGCGTTGACAATTTCCGCCTGTTCTACGGCAAGGACGAGGCTTCGCTGCTCAATGTGTTGCTGCAAGATGTAAAGGCCGATGCCCAAGCCATCGTTGCCATGCCTAAGTTCGACATCGTTACGGGCGAGGAGCGCACGAATCTGCTCGCAGCTATCGACGGAACGGACATCGATGCCATCAACACGGCTGCCAATGCCTTCGTCACGGCCACCGACAGCTACAACAACTTTGAAAAAGCCAAGGCCGCTGCCGCTGCCTACACACAGGAGGCTTATCCCTACGCCAAAGAAGAAATCTTCCAGCAGATACAGACCCTGATGACCACCAGTCCCACATCGGCAGCCCATGCACAAGAGATGGCCACCCAGCTGAATGAAGCTTGCTTCAACTATTATGTGTCCAACTCTTATTGTGAGGGTGTTGCCAACGCCGTCGACTACACCGAGAAGATTGCAGCCGCCAACGCCACTGGTACAAATGTCGCTACGGCATGGCATAAGCTGAACATGGGCATCCGCACCGACAAGACAGCCTGGGTGAACCCCAAGACCAGCGAGAGCGACAAGAATGTCTACGGTGTCACATCCGACTATTACAGCACATCCAACGGTAAGAACTCTTATCTGTGGCAGACTATCAGCGGACTGCCCAAGGGTAAGTACGTGCTGTCGGTCACCTACATGTCGGCAGCAAGCGTCAGCCCAGAGGTAACTGTCAACGACGAGAAGATAGGCAACCTGACGGGTGTCGGTATGTACGGCGGTGGTGTCTATGGCGGTGGATGGGTTGACAACGTCATCACTTTCGACAAGGCTGACGATGGCGACATGAAACTCCAGCTGCAGTACACCGGAACGGCCAACTATCAGGAATGGTACTTCGACAACTTGCGGCTCTTCCGCATCGATGCCGAAGAGCCGCAGGACGAGCCCGAATACGGCATCGTGGGCGACTTCTCCGACTGGGATACCGACCTGATGATGTCCATGACGGAAGACGGCACCTACACGCTGACCATCGAAGGTCTGGAAATAAAGGAACTGAAGACCTTCGAATATAAACTGCGCGCCGACCGCCAATGGGGTATCTACGAGCTGCCCTCACCCTACGACGAGATACAGAACTACTCGTGGACTCCCGAGAAGTCGGGTGTCTACACGCTCAACTTCGTGTTCAACCGCGAAGAGAACAGTCTGACGCTCACTCCCGAGCGCACCGATGACTGCACCTGGACGGCCACCTACGTGAACGTAGAGGACTGGCAAGAGGTTTGGGCTTACACATGGACTGATGCCAATCAGCAAATGGGCGAATGGCCCGGCACACAACTGGAGGCTACGGCCGAACAGGTAGACGGACACGATGTCTATGCTTTCAGCTACAAGGGTGAGACGGCTCCCGCCTTCATCATCTTCAACGACGGCAAGAGCCACAACGCCAAGCAGACAGAAGACCTGACGTTCGAGGACGGCAAGCAGTACAACGACCCGTCGAAGTATATCGTGCCGACCGCCATCAACTCGGCTGATCTCCAGCTCTCCGGCTCATCAACGGTCTACGACCTGCAGGGCCGCCGTATTGCACAGCCTACAAAGGGCCTCTATATTGTGAATGGCAAGAAAACTGTCATACGATAAACTGATCAGCTCCATAATTCGGTTATACGATGGCAATACTTCGACAACTGCTCATCTGGCTTATACTCTGCCTGATCCTTCCGCAACACGCGGAAGGACAGACAGGTGCTACCCCTGACTCGATAGACTCAAGAGCGTCATCGCCTGTCGACACCTCCGCCATGATGCGCAACGACTACATCACAGCCAGTCTGCTCGTTGTAAGTCCCTCTGCCGAACCCTACTCGCTCTTTGGCCACTGCGCGCTGCGGCTGCAATGTCCAGACCATAACATGGACTACTGCTTCACCTTTGAGACTCCCACCGATGCAAAGGGACTGTACAGCTTCTTCCGAGGCCATGCCAAGGGTGGATTTGCAGCTGCACCCACTACGGCCTATCTCGACTATTACCGTCAAGCTGGGCGAGGCGTTGAACAGCACCTGCTCAACCTCACCCCGAAGGAAAAACTGATGCTATGGCAGCAGGCCGACAAAGAGATTGTCAAGGGCGACAGCTATCGCTACAACTACCTGCATGCCCAGTGCGCCTCGATGGTCATCGACTTGATAACATCCGTATTGCCTGCTCCGATCAGATACAACCAGATACCCACTCAGGTGGATGGGTCGTTCCGCGACCAGATGCTGACAGAATCGGTGCCTTATCCCTGGAGCCGTTTCTTCTGGCAGACCATCATGGGACCTGCCGGCGACGAATTAGGTCCGTTCGAGCACAAGCTTACACCGAGAACATTGCCCGAGGTGTGGCGACAGGCCAACCTCGTGGACACCGACCGCCATCTTATCTCCGGCAATGCCGAAACGCTGACAGCAACCGCTTCCAGGCATTCGTCAACCATCTGGGCAAGACTACTGTCGCCCACTGGCGTTTTCACCATGCTGTTGATCCTGGTGGTCGTCATCACCATCGGCCAGTGGTATTGGGGATGGCGTGTCTTACCCATCTTGACCGACAGTCTGCTGCTCGTCGTTTACACGCTGTTGGCTTTGGCGCTCACAGCCCTCGTGCTGTTGTCCGACCTGGAGGCGACGCAGTGGAACTGGTATCTCCTGGTGTTCAATCCGCTGCCGCTGCTGCTCTGGGCGTTCCGCCGCAAGTGGCTGCCCACCATCTGTGCCGCTTTGGTGGTGGCCATCCTTATCCTTCTGGTCCTCACGCCATTCGTTGCCCAACTCGACCTGCCACACGCTCTGTTCATGGCAACATTGGGCATCAGGGCCGCATCTTTAAACAGAAGAAAAATTTTTACTTGGAATCTAAAAACCTTAAAACCGCAAACAATATGAAGAAATTAATCATTGCCGCAGCAATGGTGCTTATGGGCACTATGACTGCACTCGCTAACGAAGACAACATTATTTGGGTAAAGGCTGAGGCTTATCCCACAGGAGCAGGAACTGTCTACACCGACTTCGGCCAAGAAGAAGAGGAGAAAAAAGAGTATGCCGCCACCTCGGAGTTCAAAAGATACAGCAACGGAGCTATTAGCTCAGCCTATATATGGACTCAGTCAGCCGAAGGGTTCTTACTCTCCGGGTTCGCTCGCGACAATGGCAATCAGACCTACGACAACGGCACCGACTTGCAGGTAAAAGTACGCGACGATGGCTTCTTCACCGCTGTTTACGACCCCACCGTCTACAAAGGCAACTCCTCAACTGAGGCCGACGAATTAGCCGCCGAGGCTCTGGAGGAACTGGAGAATCCCACCGACTATATCTTCGCTGTTTTCTCTCAGGGAGCCGTGGCCCGTGTGGCCGAAGACCAGATAGGCTGTGGCAACGCCTATGCCGACAAGCTCTATACCGAACCGGGCGACCAGGTGACCTTCACCGCCTATGGCGATGCCTTCAGCCCACAGGGTGGCGGTGTGAAATACCATCGTTTCGACCATTGGACCGATGCCGCCGGCAACACCGTGGGTACAGAGCGTGAGCTGACCATCACCGTCAGCGGACCGGAAATCTATTATGCCCACTTCGCCCAGACCGACAAAGACGACTATAAGGCCAACGAGAACGACCCGCACCTATCGGAGAATTACTATAATGGAGGAATAGGTGGAGCCACTGCTATCCGGCAAGTTGCGTTGCCGATAAGACAAGACAACTGTCTCTACGACCTGCAGGGGCGCAGAGTCATGAAAATGGAGAGTACAGGGAATGATTCTTCATTCCCACAAAAGGGCATCTTCATCCGCAACGGAAAGAAAATCGTTGTTCGCTAACTCCATCACCATCCCTCAACACCCATCACCACCCATGCAAAGAGTAAAGAGTATTTTCCTGCTTCTGCTATTCGCGCTGTCCGTCACGGCCCAGACGGGATCCGATGCCATCCGAGGCACCGTGACCGACGAGCTCGGCGAACCGCTCATCGGTGCTTCCCTGAAGCTGAAGAAGAGCGGACAGGGCTGCGTCACCGACATCGAGGGACGCTACGCCCTGACAGCTCCGTCGCGCAACGATGTCGTCGTCGTTTCGTATCTCGGCTACGAGACACAAGAGATACCCGTCAGCCGTCTGGCTCAGCAAGGCACCATCCGCCTCCAGCCGGACAGCGGCCAACAGCTACAGGAGGTGGTCGTCACCGGTATGCAGAAGATGGACAAACGTCTCTTCACCGGTGCCACCACCAAGATCAGTGCTGCCGATGCCAAGCTCGACGGTATGGCCGACATCAGTCGCTCGCTCGAGGGACGTGCCGCCGGTGTCTCGGTGCAGAATGTCAGCGGCACCTTCGGCACAGCACCGAAGATTCGCGTGCGTGGTGCTACCAGCATCTACGGCAACTCCAAGCCGCTGTGGGTCATCGACGGCGTCATCATGGAGGATGTCACCGACATCACGGCCGATGACCTGTCGAGCGGCGATGCCGAGACGCTCATCTCCTCGGCCGTGGCTGGTCTGAATGCCGACGACATCGAGACGTTCGACATCCTGAAAGACGGCTCCGCCACGAGCATCTATGGTGCCCGCGCCATGTCGGGCGTCATCGTTGTCACGACGAAGAAGGGCAAGGCCGGTACGGCACGTGTGGGCTATACGGGCGAATACACCTTGCGGCTGCGTCCACAATACCGCGACTACAACATCATGAACTCGCAGGAGCAGATGGCTGTCTATCAGGAGATGCGTGGCAAGGGGTGGTTCAATTTTGCCGATACCTACCGGGCTTCGAAGAGCGGCATCTTCGGCAAGATGTACCAGCTCACCAACACCTACGACCCCGCCACAGGCACGTTCGCCCTGACCAACGACGAGGAGTCGCAGAACAACTATCTTCGCGAGGCCGAAAGACGCAACACCGACTGGTTTGGCGAGCTCTTCTCCACCAGCATTCAGCACAACCACTCGGTCAGCGTGTCCGCCGGAACGGAGAACATCAGCTTCTATGGCTCGCTCAGCGCCATGTTCGACCCGGGCCGCTACCGCCAGAACAAGGTGGAGCGCTACACGGCCAATATGAACACGAGCATCAAGATGTTGCCTCAGCTGACGCTCAACCTCATCACCAACGGCTACTACCGTAAGCAGCGCGAGCCGGGAACGCTGAGCCAGTCGACGGATGTCGTCAACGGCGAGGTGAAGCGCGACTTCGACATCAACCCCTTCAGCTTTGCGCTCAACTCTTCGCGTACGATGGATGCCGACGAGTTCTACACCCGCAACTACACTCCGTTCAACATCAAGAATGAGTTGGACAACAACTACATCGACCTCAACGAGATGAGCATGAAGTTCCAGGGCGAACTGAAGTGGAAGCCCGTGAGGACATTGGAGATAGCCGCCTTGGCCTCCATCAACTATCTCACCTCCACACGCGAGCATCAGATTCGTGAGGCTTCCAACCAGGCTGGGGCTTACCGCTCGATGGGCGATGCCTATATCCGGCAGAACAACCCCTGGCTCTACCACAACCCCGACAACCCCTACGACCTGCCCATCAGCATACTCCCCGTGGGCGGTATCTATCTGAAGAACGACAACAAGATGCTGGCCACCGACTTCCGTCTGACGGGCTCGTGGAACTATGTATTCCAGGACACGCACATTGTCAACCTCTTTGCCGGCTCGGAAGTGGGAGCCATCGACCGCCAGCGCAACTACTTCAATGGCTGGGGCATGCAGTACGAGAAGGGTGAGCTGCCCTTCTACCTCTATGAATTCTTCAAGAAGAGCATCGAGGACAACGCCGACTACTATTCGCTCGGAAGGACACGTACACGCAGTGCAGCCTTCTTTGCCAACGGCACCTACTCTTATAAGGGGCGCTACACCGTCAACGGCACCTACCGCTACGAGGGAACCAACCGTCTGGGACGTAGCCGTTCGGCTCGCTGGCTGCCCACATGGAACATCTCGGGTGCATGGAATGTGCACGAGGAGCCTTTCTTCGAGAAGCTGCGCCCCACGCTGTCCAACCTTTCCGTCAAAGCCAGCTACTCCCTCACCGCCGACCCGGGACCGCTCAACGTCAGCAACGCCACCCTGGTGTTGATGAACTACAAGCCCTACCGTCCCTTCAGCAGCATTCAGGAAACGGGCATGAAGGTGCAGGACATCGCCAACGAGGAGCTGACCTACGAGAAGAAGCATGAGCTGAACCTCGGGATGGCCGTCGGCTTCCTTTCCAACCGCATCAACGTGGAGTTCGACTGGTTCCGCCGCGACAACTACGACCTGATCGGCCCGATCAACAGCTCGGGTGTGGGCGGAGCCATCAAGAAGTGGGCCAACGTGGCCGACATGAAGTCGAGCGGCACGGAGCTGAGCATCACTACGAAGAACATTCAGAAGCGCAACTTCTCGTGGGAGACCAACTTCATCTTCACCCACGTCACCACCGAGGTGACCAACCTACAGGCCGACCCCACCATCATCGAGATGGTGCAGGGCAACGGTTTCACCCGTGTAGGTTATCCTCATCGTGCGCTCTTCTCGTTCCGCTTCAACGGACTGGACAGCCATGGCCTGCCGCTCATCACCAATCAGGACGGCAACATCGTCAACGCCGGTGCCACCATCAAGTTCCAGTCGCAGCTGCTCGACAATCTTGTCTACGAGGGACCGACCGAACCGACAACCTACGGCAGTCTGGGCAATATCCTGAAGTATAAGAACTTCCGACTGAACCTCTTTGTCACCTATTCGTTCGGCAATGTGCTGCGCCTCTACCCCTCGTTCCGTAGCAGCTACTCCGACCTCGATGCCATGCCGCAGGAGTTCCAGAACCGATGGCTCGTACCCGGTGACGAACAGCTGACGGACATCCCCGTCATCCTGACCAAACGACAAGTGTCGGAAGACTCGAACATGGCCATTCTCTACAATGCCTACAACTACTCCACGGCACGCACTGCCAAGGGCGACTTCATCCGCATGAAGGAGGTATCGCTCAGCTACGACTTCCCCAAGGCGTGGATCAAACCGCTCCACGTCAGCGACCTCTCGCTGAAGTTGCAGGCCACCAACCTCTTCCTCTTCTATTCCGACTCGAAACTCCACGGGCAAGACCCCGAGTTCGTCAATGCCGGCGGTGTGGCCTCGCCCATTCCTAAGCAGTTCACCATGACCCTCCGACTGGGAATCTAAGAATGAAGAATGTAGAATGAAGAATGAAGAATGAAGAATAAAAGCATGACGAAGATGAAAACAATATATCTATCTCTGCCTCAGGTTCTTGTCTGCTGCTGTATCACAGCAGCCCTAACTTCCTGCGACGACTACCTCGACGTGCTGCCCGACAACCGCGCCGAGTTGGACACCGACTCGAAGATTACCGAACTGCTCGTCAGCGCCTACCCGCTGACCAACAGCTTCCTGATGTCGGAGATGTACAGCGACAACACCGACCACTGCACGGGCAGCAGCAGCTATACAGCCTACCAGACACTGGAAGAGGAGGCGGCCAACTGGCAAGACATCACGTGGAAGAACCAAGACGGCACCTACGCTCTCTGGGAGCATTGCTATAAGAGCATCGCAGCAGCCAACAACGTGCTCATCGCCATCGACGAGCTGGGACGCCCCGAGCGGCTCAACGCTCAGCGTGGCGAGGCACTGCTCTGCCGTGCCTACTGCCACTTCCAGCTGGCCAACATCTTCTGCCTGCCTTACAGCGAGCGGACTTGCCACGAGGCCCTGGGCTTGCCCTACATGCGGACGACGGAAACCACCGTGTCGCCCACCTACAGCCGTGGTACGATGGCCGAGCTCTACGAGAACATCGCAGCCGACATCGAAGAGGGGCTGCCGCTCATCGACGACAACATCTACACCGTTCCGAAGTACCACTTCAACAAACGTGCCGCCTATGCCTTCGCCGCCCGCTTCTACCTTTATTATATGAAGGACGACAAGTCGAACCTCGACCGCTGCATCGAGTGTGCCACACGCGTACTCACCTCGCAGCCGGCCGAGATGCTACGCGACTGGAAGACGCTGGGCAGCATCGCCCTCGGCAGCGCCAGCTACAACACGTTCATCAACGCTTCCGACAAGGCCAACCTGCTCATCATCACCTCCAACTCCTACTGGGAGTGGGTCTACGGACCGACAGCCGTAGCTAAGGGCTACTGCCACAGCACGAAGATATCACAGACAGAGACCATCCAGAGCACGGGCTTCTGGGGCTCGCAGAACACCTACTTCGCCGCCGGACAGATGAGTGGCTCGCCGAAGATCTACATGCTGAAAATGGGACAGTACGTCGAATATACGGATATCGTCAACGGCATCGGCTATCCGCGTATGATCGTGCCGGCCTTCACAACCGATGCTCTCATCCTCGACCGCGCTGAGGCCTACGCCCTCAAAGGCGACTACGACCATGCATACGCCGACCTCACGGCATGGATGAACGCCTTCACCTCTAACCAGGGTGTGGTCGATGCCGCCACGCTGCGCCAAGCCTACGGCACGCAGAAGGCTTACTACACGCCGACGAACCCCACGCCTAAGAAACGGCTTAACCCCGACTTCACGGTGACAGAGGGCGAACAGGAGAACCTGATACGTGCCGTGCTGCATGCCCGTCGCGTCACCTGTCTGCATGAAGGCCTGCGATGGCAGGACGTCAAGCGCTACGGCATAGAGATCTACCGCCGCAATGTCGACGGCACACTGGGCGACGGCAACATCACCGTCTACGACACGATGACGAAAGACGACCCCCGCCGCGCCATCCAGCTGCACGAATACGTCATCAACGCCGGCATCACGCCCAACCCGAGATAAGCATCGCCATCTAAAAAACTTCGGAACCCCGAAATCCCGAAATCCCGGAATAACGAAATAACAAAAAAGAATGAAAGCAATATATCGATTTCTGCCCCAGGTCTTCGTTTGTTGCTGTATCACAGCAACCCTGACAGCCCTCTCCTCCTGCAGCGAAAACGCCCTCGACGACACCACTGTGGTGAAGGACTCCACGCGCCCCAAGACGGCTTTCGACCAATGGCTGCACCGCCACTACGTAGAGGCCTACAACATCAGCCTGAAGTATCGCCTCGAAGACATGGAGACCGACTTCACCTATACGCTGGCACCGGCCGACCTGCAGAATTCCGTCCGCCTGGCACACATCGTGCTGCACACCTGGCTGCAGGCCTACGACGAGGTGGCAGGCATCGACTTCACCCGTCAGCTGGCACCCAAGGTGTTCCAGTTTGTGGGTTCACCGGCCTTCGAGACCGACAACCGCTTCATGATGGGACAGGCCGAGGGCGGCATGAAGATAACGCTCTTCGATGTCAACGAGCTGAAGCTGACGCGCTCCTTCCTCAACAACTCCTACTTCCAGTCCATCCACCACGAGTTCACGCATATCCTGACGCAGACGAAGGACTACGACACCGACTACCAGAAGATTTCCGAGGGACGCTACGAGCCGGCCAGCTGGTACGCCTCGGGCAAGACGGAGACCTACGCCCTCGAGCGGGGCTTCATCTCTACCTACGCCATGAAGGAGTACAACGAGGACTTTGCCGAAACGCTGGCTTTCTATCTGGTCTACACCCCGGAAGAGTGGCAGCAGAAGATGACGACAGCCGGCACCGACGGCTCCGCCATCATCGCGCAGAAGCTGCAGATGATACGCAGCTACATGCAGACCACCTGGAACATCGACATCGACGCCCTCCGCACCGTCATCCAGCGCCGCATGGACGAGATTGTCAACGGCACCATCGACCTCGACAACCTTACGGAATAACACCCCGTCGCAATCCCGAAATCCCAAAATCCCGGAATCCCGAAATACCGAAGCATCAAAAAACAAAAAAAGAATGAAAGCAAGACACTCAATACTAACAGCGGTCCTTGTAAGTTGCGGCTGTGCCGCAACCCTCTCCTCCTGCTCCAACGACACGGACAGCCTCTTCGACCAGCCATCGGCCGAACGCATGGCGGCCAGCCAGGCAGCCTACGTCGCAACACTCGAAGGGCAGCAGCAGGGATGGGTGCTCGACTTCTACCCGTCAGACGGCTCGTTGGGCGGCGTGGCCTACACGGTACGCTTCTCGGGCGGAGAGGCAACGATAGCCTGCGAGCAGGCCTTGAGAAATCCCGTCACAGCCGCGACCTATCCTGTAGGCACCGAGCTGACATCGCTCTACACCATCAAGGAGGAGACGGGCGTCATCCTCTCTTTCGACACGTACAACCCACTGCTCCACTACTGGTCGCAGCCCTCACAGGGCCGCGGCAAAGGCTACGAGAGCGACTACGAGTTCACCTTCATCTCGGCATCGGCCGACTCGGTGGTGCTCCGCGGTAAGAAGCACGGCAACCTGCTGCGCATGTTTCCGCTGAAGCAGACGGCCGCCGAATATGTCAACCAAGTGGCACAGATGCGCACCACGCTGAATGCCGTGACGCGCAAGCGTGCCGTCGTCGGCGGACAGGACATCCCCGTCACCATGACGGACAACCTGCTCACCTTCCCCGTCACCACCCAACAGGCATCCAAGACCGTGCCCTTCGTCTTCACTCCCGAGGGACTGCGCTTCTACGAACCCGTAACGATCAACGGAAGCACCGCCACCCAGCTGTTCTACGATAGCCCCACCGGTGACCTTCGCTCCGAATCGGGAGCCATCACACTGCCGACACCTACGGTGGCAGAGCGCTTTGCCGGCACCAAGACGCAGTGGTACTTCGGCTACGACCGTAAGAAGGGAGCTTCTGACATGTGCGACGAACTGCTGAACATCATCACCGAGTGCGCCAAGCAGACCGCCGGCAGCTATGGTGAGGAGGTGCGCGACATCTATCTCGGCGTCAACT
>JAGBLC010000072.1 GCA_017635615.1 Prevotella sp. | reverse complement strand
CCCTTGTTTCGAAGTATTGATGTAAACCCTATTTATGACTAACGTGAAGTCGAGTCAACGTGAAATAAAATTAAGTTTAACCCGGGTCAACCCTTATCGTGAATAAGGCCGCAAGTAGTCAACTAAAATCGTTAAACTACAGCCATCTGATTTGCTTCAGCACCGAATCCCTTCGTAGCCTTCTCCGTCAGAGATTATCTCCGATGTCGTCAGAGATTATCTCCGACCTCATCAGAGATTATCTCCGACCACATCAGAGACCATCTACGGCAGCCTCAGAGACCATCTCTGAGGCTGCCTCCTGGCCTCCCCGAGGGAATGGATAGTCATGTTATGTAATGATTTGATTTAATACAAAACTAAGATTTATTTCAATTTTTTTGCTTAAAATTTGCATAAGAAATATTTTTTTTGTAATTTTGCACCCGAATAAAAATATATCAAACACTATAAAGGTGAGAAAGTTGGTCTATATAGCGCTTGCTGCGCTACTCTTCTGCGCCTGTGAATACCGGTTGCGGCCCACAGACGACGACAGCACCCATCGTATCGAAGTGGAAAGATACGACAGGTTGGAGAGCCAGTATCTCACCACTGGCGACTATGCCGCCCTGCAGCAGATGTCTACCGACTACCCCATGGAGACGCGCACGCTGATAGAGAACGTGCTGAAGCTCGGCTCCGTTGACGACTCGGAGATCAACAGCCGCGTGCTCGCCTTCTTCCAGGACTCTACGCTGCAGGTGCTCATCAGCGATGCCGAGGCGCAGTATGCCAACATGGACGACATCAACAGCCAGCTGAACATCGCCTTCGGATGGCTCACCCAGCAGCTGCCCGACATCCAGCCGCCCGTCATCTATGCGCAGATAGGAACGCTCGACTACAGCATCGTAGTAGGCGACCACAGCCTCGGAATATCCCTCGACAAGTATCTCGGCGAGGACTACCCGCTCTATCAGAAACACTTCACCGCCTCCCAGCGGAAGTCGATGACGCGCGACAACATCGTGCCCGACTGCATCAGCTTCTATCTGCTCAGCCTCTATCCGCTGAAGGATTTCGACACGCGCACGCAGGACGAGCGCGACGCTCACATCGGAAAGGTGATGTGGACCACCAATCAAGCCCTTGGCAAGCGATTCTTCAAGACGGCCGACGTGGTGCGCGCCGAGCAATACATGAAAAAACACCCCACCACATCCATCCAACAACTGCTGACAACTCCCAACCTTCCTAAATATTAATGGCTTCAACTCTTGGAGGTTACAAAAAAAGTGTGTAACTTTGCAGTCGAAAACAGAAACCATTCAATCATTGATAGCATGAAAAGAATCTTGACAACATGTTTTGCGGCCATTGCTGTGCTTGCCACATGGGCCGCGACAAACAGCGTGAGTCTGAAAGACATCACAAGCGGTGCCTTCGCACCAGAGTATCTGCGTACCATCACACCCCTGAACGACGGAGAGACGTATGCGCAAATCAGCCAGGACGGCAACCAGATTGTAGCCTTCGCCTACAAAACGGGAAAACAGACGGCTGTGCTCTTCGACGTCAACAACACGGTAGGAGAGCGCATCGAACGGTTCGAGGACTATATCATGAGTCCCGACGGAAAGAAAATGCTCATACAGACCAACTCGAACCGTATCTACCGCCGCTCGTTCACAGCCGACTACTATATCTATACCATCGCCACACGACGGCTGGAACGTCTCTCCGACAACGGACCACAGCAGGCGCCTGTGTGGAGCCAGGACGGATGGCAGGTGGCCTTCGTTCGCGACAACAACATCTACCTCGTCAAACTGCTCTACGACAACGCTGAGAGCCAGGTGACGAAAGACGGACGGAAGAACGAGGTGATCAACGGCATTCCCGACTGGGTGTACGAGGAGGAGTTCGGATTCAACTCGGCTCTGGCTTTCAATGCCGACGGCACGATGCTCTGCTGGGTACGCTTCGACGAGACAAAGGTGCCGGAGTTTTCGTTAGAAACATACAAGGGACTGAAGCCCGAGCAGAAGCAGTATGCCGTCTATCCCGGCGCTTATGCCTACAAATATCCGAAGGCTGGCGAGCAGAACAGCACCGTAGGTGTCTATAGCTACGACATCAAGAGCCATCAGACACGACAGCTCGATGTGCCTGTGCCCGCCGACGGCTATATACCCCGACTGAAAGCTACGGCATCGGCCGACCGCATGATTGTCTACACGATGAACCGCCATCAAGACGAGCTGTGCCTCTACGGTGTCAACCCGCGAAGCACCGTCAGCCAGCTGATCGTCAAGGAGAGCGTGCCAAAGTATGTCGGCGAAGATGTCATCCACAACATCCGCATCACGCCCAACAACATCATCCTGCCCAGCGACCGCGACGGCATGATGCAGCTCTATCTCTACTCCATCACCGGAACACTGCAACGCAAGCTGACCAATGCCAGAAACGGCGTCACCGAAGTGTACGGCTACGATGAGGCGACAGGCAATGTCTACTACCAGGCGGCCGGGCAAGATGCGCTGAACCGCGAGGTCTACGTGACGCTGAAAAACGGCAAGACACAGCAGCTTACAACAGAGCGCGGATGGAACAGTGCAACGTTCAGCACCAACTATCGCTACTTCATCAACCAGTGGAGCGATGCCGATACGCCTTACCGCTATGCCATCTGCAACAACCAAGGAAAGAGTATCTGTCAACTTGTTGACAACAAACAGCTTATCAATAAGCTCTCGACATATAATTTACCCAAGAAAGAGTTCTTTAAGTTCACAACCTCAGAGGGCGTGGAACTCAATGGCGTGATGATGAAACCTGCCGACTTCAACCCCGCCAAGAAGTATCCCGTCGTCATGTGGCAGTATAGCGGGCCGGGCAGCCAGCAGGTGAAGAATGCCTGGACAATAGGCAGCATGGGCAACGGAGGACTGTATGATGCCTACCTGACACAGCGCGGTTTCATCGTAGTGTGCGTTGATGGTAGAGGGACGGGCGCACGGGGTGCCGACTTCGAGAAGTGTACGTACAAGAATATCGGTAAGCTGGAAGCCCGCGACCAGGTGGAGACAGCCCTCTGGCTGGGCAAGCAACCGTATGTCGATGCCGACAACATCGGCATCTGGGGATGGAGCTATGGCGGCTTCTGTACGCTGATGAGCATGAGCGAGGGAAGGCCTGTCTTCAAGGCCGGCGTCGCCGTGGCACCACCCACCAGCTGGCGCTACTACGACTCTGTCTATACGGAGCGTTTCATGCAGACACCGCAGGAGAACCCCACAGGCTATGATGACAACCCCATCGCCCGTGCCGACAAACTGCATGGTGCATTGCTACTCTGCCACGGACTGGCCGACGACAACGTTCACCCGCAGAATACGTTCGAATATACGGAGGCTCTGGTACAGGCCGACAAGGATTTCCGCATGAACGTCTACACCAACCGCAACCACAGCATCTACGGAGGCAACACACGCAACCACCTGCTGCGGCAGATAGCCGACTTCCTCGTAGAGCATCTGCAGTAGAGGGAGTCAAAAGAATATTTGCTGTGACTATTGCTGTTGCGGGCGGAAACGCTGTTCCACCCCTACAGGTCACCAAAGAGAAGCCTGCGGTCGCGTTCGATGGCAGGCTTCGTCCATTCTTCTGGAACGAAACGCCAGTTGTGGTTAGCCTGTGGATGAACGATGCCGGCACGCTCTATCTCTTGCGTCAGGTAGTAGCGTTGGTCGCGTTCGCTGCGGTAGACGACACGGCTGTCGAGCTGTTGCTGTGGTATGCCGGCACCCTTGGTGAGCAGTTCGCCGCCGCCATTGCCGCGATAGCTGTTCATCGCCACGCGGTAGGTCTTCTGTGGGTCGAAAGGCTCGCCGTTTGACATCTGTAGGATGCGCACCTTCTCGCCGTCGGGCTTTGTCACGTCCACCTCATAGTCGATACCGGCGGCACTGTCGAAGTTGAACGCCAGGTTCTTGAAAAAGAAACGCTGGTTGTCGTCGCTCTCGGTGTCGGCAAGGAGCATGATATGGTCGTCGGGCGATTGCATCGTGTTGACCCACAGGTCGTAGCTCATCTCGAGGTGGCGGCGTATCTCTTCGCCGGTGAGAAGCATCACATAGATTTGGTTTTCGTATTTGTACAGGTTGAACATGTCGCTCACGAACACGTCGCCCTCACGGATGACGGTGTCGAAGGTGAGCGGTGCGTTGAATGAAATGTCGGCTCCCGTAATCTGCAGTTGCAGGTTGTGGATGAGGTCGCAGAAGGCGCTGTTGCCGAAATAGCTGTCGCGCACGTAGACGGGAGCTTCGAAACGTCCGATGCGGCGGTTGACGTAGTTGTTCACGCTGTCGATGTCTGCTTGGAAAAACTTCATGTATGCTTCGTCGACGGGCATGTCGGCCACGCTGACGAGCTGACCCGACACCTGTTTGTAGACGACCTTTCCGTCTTTCACCTTCAGCTGTATGTTGGCATCGCAGACGTTGTAGGCATTGCTTGAGGGGTCGAGGAGTACCACTTCCTCGCCAGCCAGGTTGCGGATGACATCGTGGTGGGAGGTGTGGTCATGACCAAAGACAATAAGATCGAAGCCCGGCACCTCCATAGCAACGTGCAAGGTGGCATCTTCTTCATATTCTGGAGTGGAGATGCCTCCGAGGTAGCCCGAGTGGAAAAGTCCGATGATGATGTCGGGATGTTCGTTCTTCTTCAGATAGTCAACCCAGTAGCGCGCACACTCCACCATCTCGTCGAAGCGCAGCCCGCTCCACAGTTCGTCGTGGAGCCAGTTGGGTATGGCTGGCGTAATCATACCGACGACAGCAACCTTGATGCCTTCGCGCTCAATGATGGTGTATGGGTGAACGTAGGGTCTTCCTGTCTTTGTGTCTATGATGTTGGCTCCGAGCATGGGGCAGTTGACCTCGCCAATCCACTTGTCGTAGACGGCATGGCCTGTCTCGATGTCGTGGTTGCCGACGGTCTGAGCGTCGTAGCCCAGGTAGTTGATCACCTTGGCCGCCACATTCTCGATGTCGGGCTTGACGTAGTTGCAATAGTAGCAGGTGGGCTGTCCCTGAAGGATATCGCCATTGTCGAGCAGGATGAGGTTCTTTCCGTAAGTCTGCCGCAGTTGGTTGACGTAGGTGCTCACGCGAGCCAGCGACCCTTTACGTGGCCGTCGGTTGATGAAGTCGTAGGGGAAGAAGCTCCCGTGAACGTCGCTTGTCTGAATGACGCGCAGGTTGACGGTTTTCACTTCGCTATCGGTTACTTTCTTAGGGTTGTTGGCCATGGTGTTGACGGTGAGGCATAGTCCGGCGAGGACAGCCAAAGTTTGCAGATACATAATGATGATAAAAATTTTAGGTGGTGCAAAGGTAGGGATAATTTTTATGCGATGCAAACTTTTGCATGGTTTTTAGCGAAAAAACAACGAGGGGGAGCACCATTTCATTGGTCTCCCCCCCGGTTTGTTTACGTTCAGTCGTGTAATGTTTTACAGACCCAGTTTCTTCTTGGCATCGGCAGAGGCCTTATCGACAGCGTCGCCAATGTTCTTCTTCACCTCATCAGTCAACTCGTCGGCCTTCTTTTCAGCTGACTCCTTGGCATCAGCGGCAGCGCCTTCTACAGCGTCCTTGGCACCCTCTACGGCGTCGCCAGCCTGCTGGGTGAGATCAATGCCC
Organism: Prevotella sp.; assembly: GCA_017635615.1. Taxonomy (GTDB): domain Bacteria; phylum Bacteroidota; class Bacteroidia; order Bacteroidales; family Bacteroidaceae; genus Prevotella. Next base: position 6,666 of record JAGBLC010000072.1, on the reverse strand, counting down.
AGAGCCTTCAGTGCATCGCCGGCACCTGTCAGTGCGTCGACGCTCTCGCTCGGGATGTTGGCAATACCGTCAACAAGCGAAGCCACAGCGGCATTGTCGCCAACAACAGCCTTGATCTTGTCGGTGTTCTCCTTCAGGAAGTTCTGCACCTTAGCCAGATACTCCTTGGCGATTTCCGGGTTCTTGGCCAGGAATTCGCTCACCTTAGCCTTGACGGCCTCAAGAGCATTCTGCAGGGCCGAAGCGTCTTTAGCCTCGATGTTCTGTGTCAGCTGTGCAATCACTTCATCAGCAGCGGTGTTAGCCTCGTTGAGGGCCACCTCGGTAGAATCAACGATTTCAGACTCGTTGGGAACGTTCGTCTTGTTGCCGCAGCTGCTCAGCGTGATGGCAGCAGCTGCCAAAGCCATCATAAAAACTTTCTTCATTTTTACTTAATTGTTTTTTAAAGTGAATAAAAATTCGATAGTTTTAAATTGAATCTTTGAAAAATTCGGTGTAAAGATACATGTTTTCTGTTTTGCTTGTTACTTTTGTTAGCAAGTTTTAACCGAAAACAATCCTTATTTATTATTCTTTCACTTCCAAAACGACGATACTGCGTGCTGGAAGACTGATGGTGAGCTCTTGGCGCTTCAATTTGAAGTCGGTAAACGACTTGGGTTCCACTTGGTGTGGATGGTCGAAATCGTTATGGTCGGTGATGTTGCGGCAGGTGAGAATGCGTCCGTCTACAGTGCTTGCCTTTGCTCCCTGAAGACTGATGTCCACCTGCTTGTTGCTTTCTAAAGAGGTGTTGACAAGGGCGATGGCGATAGTTCCAGTCTTGGTGCGTCCAGCCGTCGCACTTACAAGCGGTATGGTGCGGTAGGTACGGCTGTCGCCGGCATTGATGTCGGTTGTGGGGTCGTGTCGCACGGTGAGCTGTTCGGTCTGGATGTCGAGTGGAAGGAAGGTGGCATCCTGGAAGGGACGGTACATCTCGAAGACATGGTAGGTAGGTGTCAGGGCGATATGTCCGCTGCCCTCGGTATCGGTGAGCACCATCGCCTGCAGCACGTTGACCATCTGTGCGATGTTACACATTCGGAGGCGGTCGGTGTGTCGGTGGAACACATGGAAGGAAAGAGCAGCCACGATAGCGTCGCGCATGGTGTTCTGCTGCTGTAGGAATCCGTTGGGCGAACCGGGTGTCTTGTCCCACCAGGTGCCCCATTCGTCCATCATCAGTCCGATGCGCCGTTTCGGGTCGCGCTCATCCATGATTTCTTTGTGCTTGCGGATTACCTCGTCAATCTCGAGACACTTGCCCAACGTCCAATAGTATTCGTCGGCATTGAACTGGGTGGCCGACCCTTTCGAGCCGTCCCATCCAGCCACCGTGTAATAGTGGAGTGAGAGGCCCTGCATTCGGTTGCCCACCTGGTTCATCAGCACACGAGTCCAGTTGTAGTTGTAGTCGCCGGCCCCAGAGGCTATCTTGTAGAGCTCATTGCCGTCGTAGTTGCGGCAGTAGGTGGCATATCGGCGATAGAGGTCGCTATAGTATTCGGGGCGCATGCTGCCTCCGCAGCCCCAGCTCTCGTTGCCCACGCCGAGGTATTTCACCTTCCAGGCACGGTCGCGGCCGTTCTGCCGACGCAGTCGTGCCATCGGTGTGTCGCCGTCGCTCGTCATATACTCCACCCATTTGGCCAGCTCTTCTACTGTTCCGCTGCCCACGTTGCCGCTGATATAGGGCTCGCAGCCCAGCAGCTCGCAGAGGTTCAGGAACTCGTGCGTGCCGAACGAGTTGTCTTCGATAACACCGCCCCAGTTGTTGTTCTGCATCGTGGGCCGCTGGTCGCGAGGTCCGATGCCGTCCATCCAGTGGTATTCGTCGGCGAAGCATCCACCGGGCCATCGCAGCACGGGGATGTGCAGGTCGCGGAGAGCCTGCAACACGTCGTTGCGGTAGCCGTCGGTGTTGGGGATAGGAGAGTCGGGTCCCACCCAGATGCCGCCGTAGATACAGGTTCCGAGGTGCTCGGCAAACTGTCCGTAGATCTCTTTGTGGATAGTCTCCTTACCTTGGTCGGCATGGATGGTCATGGTAGTTTGTGCAGTGGCTGTCCATAGGGCGACCAGAGCTACGAAAGTAAAGGATAATCTTTTCATACGAGGATTGTTAACTGTTGATTTTCAGAATGTTGTCGATAATCGAATAGACGTCAGCTTCCTGTTCGTAGGGATGGAGGTGGAAGTACGTGTTGCCGGCGAGCATAGCCGACAGGCTTCCCTTTACCTTATTATATAATAGGTGGCAGGGCTTGCCGAGATGTTCGGCGAAAGCCAACTCGTAGCCCACGCCGAGCGAAGGTGTCGAACATTCGGCAATCACTATGTCGCACTCTTTCAGCCACTGCGTGTCTTGGCGGTAGATCTGCGCATCGGTCTTGGCATCGTTGCTATGCTGATCTTTGATAAAAGGTTCTTCCAGCTTGCTCAGCGCGAGGTTGCCTACATGCTCTGTCAGCACGGTGTCCGTCAGCTGGATATGGCTGATGATGCTTCGGTAGAGCTGTTCGTCGGCCCGACCACCACGGATCGAGCCGGCGAAATACACTTTCTTGTTCATTGCATACTTTTTGAAATGAGATATTGGGTGCAAAGTTACGAAAAAGAATTGAATAACAGGCAGATTTCTCGTCGAAGAATTTGTGTTTTCATGAAAATATCGTATATTTGCAAAAAAATAGCCAATCTTCAGAGAAAATGAAAATAGTAGTTGCCATCGATTCGTTCAAAGGTTGTCTCTCGTCGGCTGAGGCATCATCGTCGGCAGCGGAAGGCATCAGGGCGGTGTCTGCTGATGCCGAGGTGCTGACGATGAAAGTCAGTGACGGCGGGGAGGGATTCCTCGAAGCCATCCATTCTGCCATTGGTGGTGAACTGGTCGCCGTTCCGGTGAGCGACCCTTTGGGGCGTACCGTCGTTGCCAGGTACTTGCTGAAGGAGCGACTGGCTGTCGTGGAGATAGCTCAGGCCAGTGGTCTCACCTTGTTGTCCGAGACGGAACGTAATCCACTCATTGCTACAAGCTACGGCACGGGACAGTTGGTGGCCAATGCCGTTGGGCGTGGTGCCGAGGAAGTCATTATTGGCTTGGGAGGAAGTGCCACCAGCGATGCCGGCGTAGGAATGTTGCAAGCTCTCATCGATGCCTTTTCGCGGCAACATGATGACAACCAGACGATACCATGCCAATGGGATGGTATGGACGCTTTGGCGAATGTCCGCTTCACCATTGCCACCGACGTAGCCAACCCTCTTTGTGGCGAACAGGGGGCGGCTCATGTCTTTGCACCACAGAAGGGGGCGACGCCGCAGATGGTGACGCTCTTAGACGAGCGGGCGGAAGCCTTTGCCGAGATGTCAGCACGCCACTTCGGGTACGACTGCTCTAACGCTTCAGGAGCCGGTGCCGCCGGTGGTCTTGGCTATGCCTTCATGCAATATCTTCATGCAGCGTGCAGGCCAGGCATAGAGATGTTGCTCGACATCATCCATTTCAGCCAACTTGTCAAGGATGCCGACCTCGTCATCACCGGCGAAGGATCGGCCGATGCTCAGACGCTGATGGGAAAGCTTCCTGTCGGCATTCTCAGGCATGCTGACGGTGTTCCCGTTTGTCTGATAGCGGGAAGGATTAGCGACAGGGAGCGGCTTCTCCAAGCCGGCTTCGCATGTGTGGAATGTATCAACCCTCCGGGCATCAGCACAGAAGAAGCTATGAAGAAAGCGACGGCACAGGAGAATATCAGCCACACAGTCAGCAGGATAGTCAGCGGGATGTTAGCTTCTTCGGCCTCAACAGGTTTCAAATAGCAAGTTTCTGCCCGATAATGTTGCATAGTTGGCAAAAAAGTCGTACTTTTGCAAACTCAAAAGCGTCAATATCAGAATATGGAAATCAAGAAAGCAGAATTTGTCATCAGCTCACCTTCGGTGATTCAATGTCCAAAGGATACGAAACCTGAATATGCCTTTATCGGGCGCAGCAACGTCGGTAAGTCGAGTCTCATCAACATGCTTTGCCAGCGAAAGGGACTGGCCAAGACATCGGCGACACCAGGCAAGACGCAGCTCATCAACTACTTCATCGTCAACAACAACTGGTATCTCGTCGACCTGCCCGGCTATGGCTATGCGAGGCTGTCGAAGACCATGCGCAACAAGCTGGAGCAGATGATATCGTCGTATATCCTTCAGCGAAAGCAGCTTGTCAACGTATTCGTGCTGATAGACATCCGCCACGAGCAGCAGCAGATAGACCGCGAGTTTGTCGACTGGCTCGGCATGAGCGGCATCCCCTTCTGCATCGTCTTCACCAAAGCCGACAAGATAGGCCCCGTGAAGGCAAAGCAGAACGCTGAGGCATGGATGAAGAAGTTGCTCGACACGTGGGAAGAGACACCGCTCTACTTCATCACCTCAGCCGAGAAGCGCACTGGGCGCGACGAGGTACTCGACTATATTGAAGAAATCAACAAGACTCTCTGAAAACGTGGCTAATCCATATCTCGTAGTACAGAACCTGACGAAGTCGTTCGGAGCGCAGGTTCTTTTCGAAGACATCTCGTTCAGCATTGCCGAGGGGCAAAGGGTAGGGCTCATCGCACAGAACGGTACGGGTAAGTCTACTCTGCTGTCGCTCCTGACGGGGCGCGACGGCTATGACAGTGGTAGCATCATCTATCGCAACGACCTCCGCGTTGGCTATCTTGAACAGTCGCCGAAGTTCGATCCCGAGGAAACGGTCCTCGATGCCTGTTTCAACCATGAGGGTGAGGCCGAGAAGGTGTTGCGCGCCAAACAGATTCTGACGCAGTTGCACATCGGCAACCTCAACCAGCCCATGGGGCAGCTCAGCGGCGGTCAGCAGAAGCGTGTCGCCCTGGCCAATGTCTTGCTCACGGAGCCAGACATGCTCATTCTCGACGAACCGACAAACCATCTCGACCTCGATATGATTGTTTGGCTCGAGGGCTATCTCTCGCGAGGCAACAAAACGCTCCTCATGGTGACCCACGACCGATTCTTCCTCGACCGTGTGTGCAATCTCATCCTTGAACTTGACAACCGTACCATCTACACTTATCGCGGCAACTTCAGCTACTATCTTGAGAAACGTCAGGAGCGTATCGACAATACACGCGCCGAGATTATGCGTGCCAACAACCTCTACCGGCGCGAGCTGGAATGGATGCGACGCATGCCGCAAGCCCGTGGACATAAAGCCCGTTCGCGCGAAGAAGCTTTCTACGAGTTGGAACGTGTAGCCAAGCAGCGCATCGAAGAACGCCAGCTCAGGCTGAAGTCGAGCAACATCTACATCGGGTCGAAGATTTTCGAGTGCCAGTATGTGTCTAAAGCATACGGAGAAGAAGGGAACGGCAGCCACATCGTCATCCTGAAGGATTTCTATTACAACTTCTCTCGTTACGAGAAGATGGGCATCGTGGGCAACAACGGCACAGGCAAGTCGACATTCATCAAGATGCTGCTCGGACTGGAACCCATCGACAAGGGTAAGTTCGATATTGGCGATACCGTACGCTTCGGCTATTTCTCGCAAGAAGGTCTGCATTTCAACGAAGACCAGAAGGTCATCGATGTGGTGCGCGACATTGCAGAGTATATCGACATGGGTGGCGGGAAACACTTCTCGGCAAGTCAGTTCTTGCAGTATTTCCTCTTCACGCCTGAGCAGCAGCACAACTACGTCTACAAACTCTCCGGCGGAGAGCGCCGCAAGCTCTACCTCTGCACGGTATTGATGAAGAATCCCAACTTCCTCGTTCTTGACGAACCGACCAACGACCTTGACATCACCACGCTACAGATCCTTGAAGAATATCTGGCCGACTTCCCCGGTTGTGTCATCGTCGTGAGCCACGATCGCTACTTCATGGACAAAGTGGTCGACCATCTTTTGGTCTTTAAGGGCGATGGTGTCATCAAGGATTTTCCGGGCAACTATACGCAGTATAGGCAGTGGAACGCCATGCAGAGCAAGGAGGAAGCGAAAGCGGAACCGAAGAGGCAGCAGACACCACGGTCTTCCAATGCTGGCATGAACGAGCAGAAACGGAAGATGAGTTTTAAGGAAAAACGTGAGTTTGAGCAGCTGGAGAAAGACATTGAAGCCCTGGAAGCCGAACAGAAACGTCTTGAAGAGGAACTTTGCAGCGGTACGCTCAGCGTCGATGCCCTCACCGAGAAGAGCAAGCGCCTGCCTGTTCTGAAGGATGAACTCGACGAGAAGAGCATGCGGTGGCTCGAACTCTCCGAACTCTCCCACTGACAATCTGCTTTTTTGCGCGAATAACGCGTTATTGACGTTATTCACGTTATTAATGTTAATATCGTTATTAACGAAATTAACGATGTTCGTTGTCTCAGAAGTCCATCGAGACTCGGAAGTTCACCTGGCGTCCTGTCAGGTAGTTGGGCACAGCGTATTGCTGGTTGGTAACGTCGGTAATCCAGTAGTAAGAGTTGACATTGTTGATGCCGAAGAGGTTCAGGCAGTCGAGGCTCAGCCAGATATTGCGGATGAATGTCTTCTTCTCGTGATTCTCGTTGTTCAGGGCGCGGAAGCTCATACCGATGTCGGCACGTTTG
>JAGBLC010000071.1 GCA_017635615.1 Prevotella sp. | reverse complement strand
ATCACCACGCCTGCCAACGACGACATCTATTACATGAAGGCCGACAATACGCTGGCTCACACGGGTAAGCCCCGCACGCTGAAAGCTTTCCGCGCCTACTTCCAGTTCGGCGAGAATGTGATACAGAGTGCACGCACCTTCGTGCTCGACTTCGGCGACGGCAGCCAGGCCACCAGCATCAGCAGCCTGCCCGCCGACATGCTCGAGGGCGATTGGTACACCGTCAGCGGTATGAAAGTGGAAACCCTGAAGAAGGGCATCTATATCAGCAACGGTAAGAAGGTTGTGGTTAAGTAAATGATTGTTGAGCTTGCCCACGCCCCAAACGTGGGCAGGCTCTCCAAAAGATTATAATCCTGTAAAAAACGTATGACTATGATCAAGAAAGAATATATTCAGCCGAACACCGATGTGTTCAACGTGGAGTTGCAGCCGCTGATGGAACCCAGCATCACCAGTAACACGGATCCCCCCATCTCGGGAGCCCAGGATCCCGACGAGGGCGACGAGGACAACCGCGCACGCCGCAACTACGAGATATGGGACGACGAGGAGGAAGAGGACTACTAAGGCCCTCCGCTTGCCAACCTCCACAGTTTGGCAACCGACACGAAGCATCAAAATGCCGCTGCCCCGCATCACGGAGCAGCGGCATTGCTGTTGGCACGCTGAAAGTAAGTGGACGGTTTAAACCATTTCGTAGGTATCACGTCTATATATTCAGTATGAATAGATATCTATTGACATGCCTGCTCGCGATGAGCAGCATGATAGCCTTTGCGCAAGGCAGTGTGAGAGGTCATGTAGCGGACAAGAGTAACAGCGAGAGCCTGCAGTTTGTCAATGTAGCCGTCTATCAGCAGCGAGACACCACGAAGATTCTGAAGGGTGCCATTACTGATGAGGGCGGACATTTCGACATTGGTGGTCTCGACGTGGGCAACTACCAGCTACAAGTGTCGTTCGTAGGCTACAAGACCATCACCCGAAAATTCAGCATCACCAAGCAGAAACCAAACGTCAACTACAACATGCTCTATCTCTCTGAGGATGCCACCATGCTCAAGGAGGTGACCGTGACGGGACAACGCTCTACGATGAAGCTCGAGGTGGACCGCAAGACCTTCGATGTGTCGGCCGACATCTCGAATGCCGGCGGCTCGGCCAGCGACGTGCTGGAGAACATCCCCAGCGTGGAGGTGGACCAGGACGGCAACGTCTCGCTCAGAGGCAACTCCAGCGTGGAGGTGTGGATCAACGGCAAGGCCAGCGGACTGACCACCGACAACCGCGCTGAGATACTGAAGCAATTGCCGGCAGAGAGCATCGAACGCATCGAGGTGATAGACAACCCCTCGGCAAAGTTCTCGGCCGAAGGGTCGGCGGGCATCATCAACATCGTGCTGAAACGCGACCGCCGCGCAGGCTACTACGGATCGCTGCAAGCCGGAGCCAACAGTAACGGCGGTGCCAACACCAGTGCCAACATCAACTATTCGTCGGGCCTCCTCGATGCTTACGCCAATATCGGCTATCGCCACCGCCAGAACAACCAAGGCGGGAGCCTGAGCGAACAGCAGTATCTGCAGACCAATGAATATCAGACCTACGAGGGCGAGAACAGCGAGTATGGCAACAACCTTTTCACCCGTGCCGGTCTGACCTTCCACCTGACGAAGAAGGACGACCTCAGCGCCAGCGGCATGTTCATGCTCGGCGGGCATAAGAACTACGGACACACCCCCTATCATTACGGTATCATCGGACAGGGCGACACGCGCATCATGACACGCGACACCCGTTCCGACGGCGACATGCGCATGATGCACGGCGAACTGTCGTACCGCCACAACTTCACCGACCGCCACTTCCTCGACCTCACCCTTTCGACGGGCAGCTGGCACATGGATAATGACAACTACTATTACGATACTGACGAATATCTCACTACAGAAGCTGCCGACTGGAGCAAGACCGTGCAATACCTTCCCATGCACATCCGCAACCGCAACACCGAGGTGAAGCTCGACTACGAGAATCCTGTCAACGAACACTTCAAGATAGAGGCTGGCTACAACGGACGTTTCTCGCACGAGAACACACCGCAGGAGTCGTGGTCGCAGACGACATCAAGCATCAGACCCTCCGCAAGCATCATGCCCTCCGACAATGGACAGATGACAGAAGACCGCGACTACTTCAACCGCTTCATCTACGACAACGATGTGCATGCCCTCTACACCACCGTCACATGGAACAGTGGCCGCTTCGGACTGATGGGCGGACTGCGGGGCGAATACTGGCGCGTCAACACTGAGAGCTTCAGTTGGGAACAAGAGCACGATCCGTCGAAGCGCGAGGCTCCGTTCAAGAAAGACTATTTCGAGCTGTTCCCCAGCATCTTCTTGTCGTACCAGCTGACCCAGAACGACCAGCTGCAACTCAACTGGACCCGACGTCTGCGCCGTCCGTGGGGTGGCGAGCTGAACAGCTTCAAGGATACCCGCGACGCCTCGATGGTGTCGTTCGGCAACCCGCTGCTCACACCGGAGTTCAGCAACTCTTATTCGCTCAACTACCTCAAGACCTTCGGCGACCATTCGTTCCTCCTCTCGGCCTACTACCGTCCGACGACCGACGTCATCCAGCGCATCCGCTGGCAGAGCAGCGAGGATGGTGTGATGTATATGACCGGCCGCAACGTGGCGAAGAGCCAGAGCTCTGGTTTGGAGCTGACGCTGAAGAACCGACTCTTCCGCATCCTCGACATCAACACCAACGCCAACTTCTATTATTATAAGCTCGACGGCTTCTCGTACGAAATCGACGGACAGACCGTTACGGGCGAGGCCGACGACAACTTCACGTGGAATGCTCGTTGCCAGGCTTCGCTGATGCTGCCGTTCGACATCTCCGTACAGCTCACCGGCCACTATCGCGCCCGCCAGGTCATCACGCAGGGCTACCGCAAGGCCAACTACGGCATGGACCTCGGCATTCGGAAGAACTTCTTCGACAAGAAGCTTACCGTGTCATTGAATTGCCGTGACCTGCTCGACAGCCGCCACTGGGAGACGTTTACAGAGAGCGACACCTTCACCCGCCACCAGAAGAACTGGCGCGGTGGCAGGCACTTCAACATCAACATCTCGTGGAACTTCGGCAACATGAAGCAGAAGAAGCCCGTTTGGGAAGGTGGTCAAGAAGGACAGGGCGGTCAGATTGACCAGAACGAGCAGAACGACAACAGCAACTACCAACCACAAGAAGATTAGCAGGAGCGTTGCCAACTGCTTACAGCCTCATAAGAAGGTTAGTCGTTTGCTTCGGCCACACTCATATCATCCGCTGTCTGCTCTGAATCAAGAGCGACAGCGGTTTTTTTCTTTACCTTCTTCATGCCTTTGATCAAGATATAAAGGGTGATGGCGCACACCACCAGGATAATGAAAAGGGCTGGTTTGATGTTGAGAACCTTTTTTAGTGTTTCGCCTGTCAATCCTCCGAATTGTGCAATACTCAGCATGGTGACTATCAAAATAATGATTGCTGCCGAGGTGACAATGAAGACCATGTTAAAGATGCGCCAAAATCTGCCACGGTGCAGCTCTTCGACTTTCCAGTTGTTGAGGATGTCGACCGCATGCAGGATGCCCATCCCAAAGATAATGAGGATAGCAAACGGCAACAGGTATGACCTATTACTTGTACTCGTTAATGCTTGTCTTAAGATATCCGGCGAAAAAACGATGAGGACGACTATCATTAACCACAGCAGCATGCAGACACAAATGCGCCACAGCGTCCCCCGGTAGCTATAGCCGAAGAGTTGCTTGTAGTTGAAGAACAACATCGTGGGCAAAAGGAAGAATGTCTCGAACATTCCTTCATTCGTAGGGATGTCCAATATCTTCATGATGATGCCCGTGAGTGTCAGCAGAATCAAGAAATGGGTAGCGTTGAACACTTGGATGAAGAACTCCTGGGGCAGGGTGTGGCGGGTGTTGCGTGGCGAATCGCGGAAGACAACATGGGTGGGCAGCGCCATGACGATGAAGAAGAAGAGCATGCCCCATTCGTAGTGCTGCGACAGCCATAAGAACACGCGATAAAAGGGAGAGTCACTGTCTTCTTCGGTTAATCCCAGCATGCCGTCAGCAGAGAACACATCCAGATGGAGCCATTGGTCAAGCAGATAGATGGCCAGTCCGACAAGGACAAGCATCTTCACGGGCGGAAAGCTCACCTGGCGGCGACCGTTGATATAGTCGCTCATGAAATAGCCCGGACGGCCCAACAGTTGCAGCAGGGTGTAAGGCAACGAGCGCGACCCCATGCCCCAGACCTCGAGGATGCCCCGATGGATGCTCTTCCACGTGATAGGTCCTGCCGTCGCTTTCTGTCCACAGGTGGGACAGTAGCGGCCTTCGAACTCCTGGTCGCAGTTGTAGCAGTGTTGCTGTTCGTGGCTCTTTTCGTAGTTGAAGGGGCTCAGCTGCCACTGGCGAAATTGTTGGAATCTCTGCTTGATGTTCATCTTCTTGCTTCGGTTTTTGCTTGCAAATGTACAAAATATTCTTGATAAAACTGAAATTCTTTTGCTTTTTCTTGTCTTTTCGCTCGCTTATTCGTACCTTTGCAGCGAATGAACGAAGATTTTGATATTCGCAACCAGTCGCTCTCTTCCACGGAGAAGGAGTTTGAGAACGCTCTGCGACCACTGAGATTCGACGATTTCAGCGGCCAGCAGAAGGTGGTGAACAACCTGGAGGTGTTCGTCGAGGCGGCAAAATACCGCGGCGAACCGCTCGACCATACCTTGTTGCACGGCCCTCCGGGATTGGGTAAGACAACGCTCTCCAACATCATCGCCAACGAGCTGGGCGTGGGCTTCAAGATAACGAGCGGCCCCGTGCTCGACAAACCCGGCGACCTGGCAGGCATCCTCACTTCCTTGGAGACCAACGACGTGCTCTTCATCGACGAGATACACCGTCTGTCGCCCGTCGTCGAGGAGTATCTCTATTCGGCAATGGAGGACTACCGCATCGACATCATGATCGACAAGGGACCGTCGGCACGCTCCATACAGATAGACCTCAACCCCTTCACACTCGTGGGAGCCACCACCCGAAGCGGACTGCTCACGGCTCCGCTGCGCGCACGTTTCGGCATCAACCTCCATCTGGAGTACTACGAACCCGAGACGCTTGCGAAAATCATCCGCCGCAGTGCCGCCATCTTGCAGATTCCCATCAGCGACGAGGCCGCCATGGAGATAGCCCGCCGTTCGCGTGGTACACCCCGTATCGCCAATGCCCTGCTGCGCCGTGTGCGCGACTTCGCACAAGTGAAGGGAACGGGACGCATCGACACCGACATCACCCGACTGTCGCTCACAGCGCTGAACATCGACCAGTATGGTCTCGACGAGATAGACAACAAGATTCTGCTCACCATCATCGACAAGTTCCGCGGCGGGCCTGTCGGCCTGAGTACCATTGCCACAGCCATCGGCGAAGACTCCGGCACACTGGAGGAAGTCTACGAACCCTTCCTCATCATGGAGGGATTCATCAAGCGGACTCCACGCGGACGCATGGTGACCGAACTGGCCTACAAGCATTTCGGTCGCAACCCCTTCACGCTCAATCCTACACAACCCGACCTCTTCGGATGACGATTCACTAAAAATCCTATAAATATGAAACAGAAACTCCACAGAACACTCATGGCGACAGTCATCGTGTTCGCCATCAGTACCACCGCCACCGCACAGAGCATCATCGACAAGGTGGCCAGTGCCGTGAACAACGTATCGTACACGGCCGACGAGATAGAATACTCGGTGAACCGCGCCGAAAGTGTCGTCAACCGCACCAAGAAGGCCAAAGATGCCGTAACAGGCAAGAAGGGCAAGAAGCGGAAGAGTGCCGACTACGAGGAAGAGACGGAAACCGTAGAGAGTCAGGTACAGCCACAACGTCCTGCCGCCAGTCAGGAAATGCGCATCAAGACCGATGCCTCCGGACAGAAGACGTGGCATTTCGGTTCGAAGGCTCCCGCAGGGGCCGTCTCCGAGACCCCTGCCAGTTCCGTGTCTAATGCTCCTGCCCGTTCGGTTTCTAATAGCTCTGCCGTCGGAACGACCGCAACGCGCCCCGTGACAACCACGACGCAGAGCAGGCCTGTACAGAGCAGTAGCACAACCTCTGTATCGACCCAGCAGCAGAAGGACATGGAACTCTACTACGACGGCCGACGCATCGGCTATATCCGTCCTGACGGCGATATCTACATCAATGGCTCGCGCGTGGGTAATGCCCGTAGCAATGGTGATGTCTATGTCAACGGTCGGCGAAACGGTGAGCTACGCTCCAACGGCGATGTCTATCAGGACGGACGCCGCGTCGGTGAGGTCCGCAGCAACGGCGATGTCTACCAGGACGGGCGCCGCGTGGGTGAGATACGCTCCAACGGCGACATCTATAAGGACGGGCGCCGCGTGGGCTACGTCACCAATATGCAGAAGCCGCAGTGGGCCGCCATCATCTACTTCTAT
>JAGBLC010000070.1 GCA_017635615.1 Prevotella sp. | reverse complement strand
GAAGATAGCTCCGATGGCATCAGGCTCAATGGCACCTGGTTCGGCCGTCCAGTGGATGAGGTCTTTCGATGTGCTGTGGCCCCAGTTCATGTTCTCCCACATCGAGCCGTAGGGGTTCCACTGGTAGTAGAGGTGCCATGTGCCATCCTTATAGAACATACCATTGGGGTCATTCATCCATCCGTAGGCGGGTGTATGGTGATAAGTGGGGCGGAACTGTTCGCGGTTGGTGGTGTCGAAGGTGTCGCTCATCTTCATCTCGCGCCAGCATACGAAGTCCTTCAGGTTGCCCGTCGTGCGGCGGTCGCCGTGGAAGAAGATGTCGAAGAGCACCGGTGCATCCTTCCGAAGCCCCAACTGCTCGATGTCGAGCGGGACGTAATAGTCCACCTTGTCGACGGCCAGTCGGATGTTGAAAGATTTCACCTCCTTGTTGTTGACGACTACGCGAACATTGGCGTTCTCTTCTTTCTCTTGCACGGGCAGCAGCACGAAGTGGTTGCTGGCCTGTGTGCGCCACAGGGCATGCCTGTCGCTAAGCACCTGCGGCGACTGCGCTTTGGCTGCGACGGAAAGTGTGATGGCAGCCATGAGCATGATTGTTTTTTTCAGAATCATAGTTTATGGTTTTTAGTAATTCCGCTTGCAAAGATAATGTTTTTCGCGCGTACCTATATAATAAAAATGTTGCAATCGCTATAAAATATGCTACATTGCAACATTTCTGTTAATTATTGAACGTTTTTTCTTTCGTCTTCGAGCTCAGTCGACATCGATGAGTATCTGCAAGATGCGCTCTGCGGTGCGGCCGTCCCACCGCTCGGGGATGGAGGCTTGTTTCCAGTTGCCGTTGAGCATGTCGCGCAGGGAAGCCTCCAAGCGTTCCGGATCTTCGCCCACCAGCACGTTGGTGCCTTGCTTGACGGTCTCGATGTGTTCGGTGTAGCTGTTCAGCGTGATGCAGGGCACACCGTTGAACGTTGCCTCCTCAGCCACGTTGCCGCTGTCGGTGATGATACCAAGGGCGTGGGCCGTGAGGTAGCCGAAGTCGAGATACGGCTGAGGTGGTATGATTTCGAGGTTGTCTTTGTCGGGGAGTGGGGATTGGGGAGCGAGGAGTGAGACAACTCTCTTCGCCTCGTCTCTCAAAACAGCCACGATGGGTATCTTCGTTTCTCGTACCTCGCACCTCGCACCTCGCACGACATCAATCATACTCTGCAATTTCTCCTTGTCGGCGAGCAGAGCCTTGCGGTTGATGGTGAACACAACGTACTGTCCCTCTTGAAGCCCCAGCTCGTCCATGACGGCCGGTCGGTGCCAGCGGTTGTGGTTGAAGCGCAGGTTGTCTATCAGGATGTTGCCCACCATGTAGACACGACTTTGCTCGGCTCCCTCGCGGTTGGTGTTGCTCACCGAGGCGATGCCTGCCGTGAAGAGCAGGTCGGAGAGTCCGTCGATGACCAGGCGGTTGATCTCCTTCGGCATGGTGATGTCGAAAGAGCGTGTGCCCGCCACGAGATGAGCCAGACGGATGCCCTGTTTCTTTGTGACGATAGCGGCAGCCATCGTCGAGGCCAAGTCGTCTACGACGATGACCACATCGGTGGGATGTTCCTGCAGATAGTGCTCGAAGGCTCCCATCACCTGCCCTGTCAGCTCGTTCAGGCTCTGGCAGTCAACCCCGAGAAAGATGTCGGGGCGCGGTATCTGCAGGTCGTCGAAGAGTGTCCCCTCCAGCGTCGGGTCGTCTTCGCGCCCTGTATAGACCAACTGATATGTTGCCTTGTCGTTGTTCATGATGGCCCGGATGAGCGGTGCCACCTTGATGAAGTTGGGTCGTGCACCGGCTACGATGCACACCCTCAGCTGTTTGCTCTTTGTCATTGGCATTTGTTGTTGTTGAACAGGTTGCAAAAGTAATCAAAAAATTGCAACTACGCAACACAACGCCCCTTTTTTTTGACCATTTTACGTCATATCGCATCGTCGAAGATGCCGCCGTTCGTTCTTCAATATGCCATCTGTCGCCATGCAATTTGCCGCAAACTGCAACACTACCTTATTAATGTAGTGAGACTACTTTATTAATGTAGTGTGACTACATTATTAATGTAGTGCGACTACTTTATTAATGTAGTATCGCAATAAGCCGCATATTGCATCGTGATTTGCCGCTGCTGATTGCTTAAAAAAACGTAAATAACACGAATATACTGTCGCTTTCGGCTTGTGATTGTTCCGTGAACGGAAAATTATGGCTATATTTGCACGTATGAAAATCAGAATGCTTTTCGCCGTGTTGGCTTTGGCGATGACAGTCGTGGCAGAAGGAAAGGTAGCACACCTCCTGCCGATGCCGAAGCAGGTGACGATGACAGAAGGTGCGGCTCCCCTGAAGCTGACGGGGCGTCTCTGCTTCGCCAGTCGGCCGTCGGAGCGTGTCGTCAGGGCATTCCGCAACCTGACAGGCCAGCAGCCCACCGACAGCAGGGAGGCTCCCCGTGTGGAGATAGCATGGGCAGACAGCATCGAGGGAGCCTACGACTATCTTTTGGCGGGCTATCCCAACGAGGCCTACCGACTCAGCGTAAGCAAGAAGGGCATCAGCATCGCGGCCGTTACCGAGACAGGCATCATCCGCGCCATACAGACCTTAGCCCAGCTGGCGGAAGGAACGCCTGAAAACCAGGTGGAGGCCTGCGAGATTGTAGACTGGCCGGCCTTCAAGCTGCGCGGCTTCATGCACGATGTGGGGCGCAGCTACATCAGCGTCGGTGAGCTGAAAAGGCAGCTCCGCCTCATGGGACGCTTCAAAGTGAACACGTTCCACTTCCACCTGACGGAGAACCAAGCGTGGCGCTTCGAGGTGAAGCGTTATCCCCAGCTCACCGCAGCAAGCACGATGACACGCTTTGCCGGGAAATACTACACGCAGGAAGAGTGCCGCGACATTGTCCGCACAGCGGCCGACTATGGTATCACCGTCATCCCAGAGATCGACATGCCTGGCCATAGTGCCGCCTTCCAGCGGGACATGGGCCATTCCATGCAGACCGACCAGGGGGTGCAGGAGCTGAAGCATATCCTCGACGAGCTGATGGAGGTGTTTGCCGATGCACCCTATATCCACATCGGAGCCGACGAACAGCAGATAACATACCCCGACTTCCTGCAAACCATCACCTCGCATATCCACAGCTGTGGCCGTCGCGTTGTCGTGTGGAACCCTATCAGCGGTGTCAGCATTACCAACAGTATGGGGGCCGACATGACGCAGATGTGGAGCACGGCGGGCAAGAAGATTGCCGGAATGGCCAACATCGACTGTCGCTACAACTATGTCAACCACTTCGATGTCTTTGCTGACCTCGTGGGCATCTATCGCAGCAATATCTATTATGCTCAGCAAGGCTCGGAGGAGATAGCCGGAGAGATAACAGCCGTATGGAACGACCGATATATAGAAGACGAGCGTGGCATCATGCGGCAGAACAACGTCTATGCCAATGTGCTGGCATCCGCTGAGCGAGCTTGGAAGGGTGGCGGCAGACAGTATGTCGAAGACGGTGGTACCCTGCTCCCCACAGTGGGCGACGAGCTGGAGGAGTTCATCTCGTGGGAACGGCGTTTCCTCTTCCACAAAGCCCATTCGCTTGCTGAAGAGGACATCCCCTACGTCCGCCAGACAAACGTCAGGTGGATCATCACCGACGCCTTTCCCAACGACGGCGATGCCGACAAAGTGCTGCCACCCGAACAGGAAGGACCAAAGCAGCGCTATACGTGGCAGGGACAAACCTACACGACGCGTGAGGCCCGTGGTGCCGCTGTCTATCTGCGACATACGTGGGGCACACGTGTTCCTGGCTTCTTCGCCGACCCGCAACTGGGACAGACAGCCTACGCCTGGACGTTTGTCTTCTCGCCAACAGAGCAGGATGCCGGTGCCCTTGTAGAGTTTCAGAACTATGGCCGCTCGGAGAAAGACCTTGCTCCCAGCAATGGTCGGTGGGACCGCAAAGGCTCGCGCCTGTGGGTCAACGACGAAGAGCTGCTGCCTCCCTCATGGGACAATGCCGGCAAAGAGCGCATCGACAGCGAGACACCGCTGAAGAACGAGAACCTGACGGCCCGGAAGCCCGTCGCGGTGCACCTTCGGCAGGGATGGAACAAGGTGTTCCTGAAACTGCCCTACGTCGCTGCTCAGGGAGTGCGGCTCAACAAGTGGATGTTCACCTTCGTTCTGACCGACATCGATGGCAGGGATGCACTGCCAGACATCGTCTATCAGCCCAAAATCTAAAATTTTCGTCCTACATGTTGTCGTATTCTGAAAAAAATAGTAATTTTGCAGGCAAAAGCGCGTCGTCAAGAGCAAAGCGCATCTTTTGTCAGAAGATATGAAGAAAGTGCTGAAGTGGATAGCCATCGTCGTTTTGCTGCCCGTGGTGCTTGTCGCCATGCTGGCAGGAGCGTTGTATATCCCCGCCGTGCAGAACTGGGCCGTGCAGAAAGTGGCACGCGTGGCCAGCGAGAAGACGGGCATGGACATCACCGTAGAGCACGTCCACCTGGCCTTTCCGCTCGACCTCAGCGTGGAGGGGCTGCGCATCTTGAAGCAGAACGACTCGCTGCCGCAACTGAGAGACACTGTGGCCGATGTGCGTCGCCTCGTCGTCGACGTTCAGCTGTTGCCGCTCTTCAAGAATAGGGTGGAGATTGATGCCCTCGACTTCCACGACATGCGCTTCAACACCACCGACTTCGTCAAGGAGGCGCGTGTGAAAGGCTCCGCCGGCCGACTGTCGGTGCAGAGTCATGGCATCGACCTCAAGGGTGAGACGATGCGCATCGACGATGCGCTGCTGGCCGATGCCGATGTCCATGTGTCGCTCAACGATTCTGTCCCCGAGGACACCACGCAGAGCGAGAACCGCTGGAAGATACTTGTCGACCGCCTCAACATTGAGCGTTCGCAGGTGAACCTCTCGATGCCCGGTGACACTACGCGCGCGTATATTAATATAGGTAAGATGGCAGCCGACAACGGAGCTTTCGATTTGGCGAAGAGCGACTACCGTATCGGCCATCTCAACTGGAGCGACGGCCAGCTGGCCTACGACAACCGTTTCTCCCCCCGACAGCCGGGACTCGACTACAACCACCTGAGCCTGTCGGACATACAGATAGATGCCGACTCCCTGTGCTACAAGAGCGGGCAGCCAGATGCATCGTCGCCCGACTCCCACCCATCAACCCCCAGCAGTCCCGTCTCTTCCAATGCGGATTCCATCCGCATATCCCCTTTCCAGCTCTCGCTGAACCTGAAGAAGGCATCGCTGAAAGAGAAGTGTGGACTGCAGGTAGACCACCTGTCGGGCCATGTGACGCTCGACGAGAAGCAGCTGCAGCTGCCCGATATGCAACTGCGCACACCCGAATCGAGCATCGATGCACAGGTGGCGATGGACATGAACACCTTCGGCGAACAACATCCCGGCGAGATGAACATCACGACCAATGCCTCTGTCGGCAAGCAGGACATTGTGAAGATATTGGGGAGTTCAGGAGTTCAGGAGTTCAGGAGTTCAGACATTACTTCAAGGATGCTGGCTCGCTGGCCCAATCAGCTGCTTTCCGTCAAGGGTGTAGTGCGTGGCAATATGAAGCAGCTCCGCCTGGTGGGAGTCAATGCCAAACTGCCGTCGGCTTTCGATATCAACGCATCAGGAACCATCGCCAATCTCGACCGTCCCGACCGCCTGAAAGCCGACCTCAACCTCGATGCAAAGGCCCACGACATCGGTTTCATCTCGCAGATGGTGCCGCCCGAGACGATGGGTGGTGTGCGCATCCCGAAAGGCATCGCACTGAAGGGCAACATCAAGGCCGACGGTACGCGATATACGGCCGATGTGGTGGCTCAGGAGGGTGGCGGCACGCTGAAGCTGAAAGGTTCTGTCGATACCCAGACGATGGCCTATAATGCCGATGTCAAGGCCCACAATCTGCAGATCAAGCACTTCCTGCCCAATATGGACATGACAGCCTTCTCTGGCAACCTACAGCTCAAAGGTGCCGGAACCGACTTCCTCTCGCCCCGCGCAAAGCTCGATGCCACGGTGGATATCTCGAAGTTTGGCTTCGGGCAATACAACCTCGACGGCATCAAGGGTAAGGCGAATATCGCCAATGGGAAGATTCATGCTGACATCAATGCCGACAACCCTTTGCTGAAAGGACTCATCAACGTCGATGCGCTGACCAGCACCATCCAGAGCTACAGCACGCAGCGCTCGCAACGCAAATCGCCCGTCGTCCGTGGAACGGTATCGGCCGACCTCCAGCATGCCGACCTCTACAGTCTGCACCTTGCCGACGAGCCCCTGACCGTCAGCGGCTGTGGCCATTTCGACCTCGCTACCGACTTCAACGACTTCTATCAGGTGCAGGGGGCGGCCTCCGACCTCACCATCAACAATGGCAATATCTATCGGCCCGGCGACATATCGCTCGACCTGCTCACCCGTAGCGACACCACTCATGCCGTCGTTCAGAGCGGCGACTTCAGTCTGAACCTCAATGCCTCCGGTGGCTACAAGAAGCTGCTCAACGTGGGCAACAACCTCTTTGATGAGGTGAAGCGGCAGATGGCAGAGCGGCGCATCGACCAGATGGCCTTGCGGCAGCGGTTCCCCCATGCCCACATCTCGCTGCGCAGCGGTCGCGACAATCTCTTCAGCAAGATGCTGGAAGACATGGGTTATACGTTCCAGGATGCCCGCATCCGTATGGAGACATCGCCCGCCGACGGTCTGAACGGCAACATCGAGCTGCTCACGCTGATGGTCGACAGTATGCAGCTGGACACCGTGCGCGTCAACTTCGTCAGCGACTCTACCAACATCACGTTCAACGGACAGGTACGCAACAACGAGAAGAACCCGCAGTTCGTCTTCAACACGCTTTTCGACGGCCGGCTCATCGAGCGCGGTGCCAATGTCAACCTGCGCTACTATGATGCTGCCGACAAGCTGGGCATCCGCCTGGGTGCCGAGGCAGCAATGGAGCAGAACGGCATCCGCCTGCATCTCGACGACAAGGATGCCGTTATCGCCTACCGGCCGGCACGCATCAATGCCGACAACTATGTGTTCCTGGCCGACAACCAACGCATCTCGGCCAACCTCGACATCCTGGCCGACGACGGTACGGGCTTGAAAGTCTATTCTAACGACGACAACCTTGAGGCGTTGCAGGACCTCACCCTCTCGCTCAACAAGCTCGACCTGCAGGAGATAACGTCCGTCATCCCCTACCTACCCGATATTACCGGTCTTGTCAACGGCGACTACCACTATGTCCAGGACGAAGAGCACTTCACCGTGTCGTCGGCGATGAACATCGAGCAGCTCACCTACGAGGGCAACTACATGGGCAACCTCGGCAGCGAGTTTGTCTATATGCCGCTCGACGACGGGTCGCACTTCGTCGATGGTACGCTCGAAGTGGAAGGACAGGAGGTGGGCACCATCAACGGCACCTACAATGCCGACCGCAAGGATGCCATCGATGCCGTCTTGTCGCTCAACCGGTTGCCCATCTCGCTGGTCAACGGTTTCATTCCCGATCAGCTGTTCGGCTTCAAAGGCTATGGTGAGGGCGACATCAACATCAAGGGAACACTCGACCGACCGAAGGTGGATGGCGAGGTGTTCCTCGACTCATGCCACCTCGTCAGCGTACCCTATGGTCTGGATATGCGCTTCAGCAACGACCCCGTGCGCATCGTGGGCAGCCATCTGCTGTTGGAGAACTTCGAGATGTATGCCTACAACGAGAATCCGCTGAACATGGCAGGCGACATCGACTTCTCCAATCTCGACGACGTACGGATGAACGTGCGCATGCGGGCGGAGAACTTCAAGCTGATTGATGCCAAGGAGAACAACCGCAGTGTGGCCTTCGGTGAGGCTTTCGTCAACTTCTTCGGACGCATGGACGGCCCGATGAACAACCTGAAGCTGCGGGGTAAGCTCGACGTGCTCGGCACGTCAGACGTCAACTACATCCTGCGCGACTCACCGCTGACCACCGACAACCAGTTGGATGGGCTGGTGAAGTTCACCGACTTCTCCGATACGACGCAGACTGTCGTCAATCGTCCGCCGCTGAACGGTTTCTCGATGGACATGACGGTAGACGTGTCGAAGGGCGCTCATGTGATGGCTTATCTCAATGCCGACAAGACCAACTATATCGACCTGATGGGTGGCGGCACGCTGCGCATGATGTACAACACCGCCGACGACCTTCGTCTGACGGGACGCTACACGCTGAGCAACGGCGAGATGAAATACTCGCTTCCCGTCATCCCGCTCAAGACGTTCACCATCCAGGATGGCAGCTATATCGAGTTTACGGGCGACCCGATGAACCCAACGCTCAATATCACCGCCACCGAGGAGGTGAAGGCCACGGTGTCGGGCGACAATGGGGTGGGGCGTAGCGTCTACTTCGATTGCGGCGTCATCATCACCAAGACGCTGAACGACATGGGACTGGAGTTCACCCTCGATGCCCCGCAGGACATGCAGCTGCACGGCGAGCTGCAGACGATGTCGGTCGAACAGCGTGGCAAGCTGGCCGTGACGATGCTCACCACTGGCATGTACCTGGCCGACGGCAACACCAACGGCTTCTCGATGAACAGTGCCCTCAACTCGTTCCTGCAGAGCGAGATCAACCAGATAACGGGCAATGCCCTGCGCACGCTCGACTTCTCCATCGGCCTCGACAATACCACCGATGCCACGGGCAGCATGCACACCGACTATTCGTTCAAGTTCGCTAAGCGCTTCTGGAACAACCGTCTGAAGATAGCCATCGGCGGCAAGGTGTCGACCGGTTCGGACATCCCCAACCAGAACCAGTCGTTCTTCGACAACGTCACCTTCGAATACCGTCTCGACGACACGGCCAACAAGTATGTCAAGCTCTTCTACGAGAACAACGTCTACGACTGGCTCGACGGCTATACGCAGGAATATGGCGTCGGCTTCATCTGGCGACGCTCGCTACAACATTTCAAGGACATCTTCAGCCTGAAGAGCGAACAGCCCTATGCCCCGTTGCGCCCCGTCGCGCCCCGAGACAGCCTCCATCGTTCACCAGCGGACACGACCATCATCCACCAACCATCACCCACCACCCATGAATAAGTCCCTTTTGGCATCCATCATCCTCGTACTGCTGCTTGCGGCATGCTCTTCCACCAGCAATATCCCTGACGACGACCACCTCTTCGTCGGGCTGACGAAGATAGCCTATTCTGACGACAACGACAAGCGTTACCGTCAGAACTTAGAGGAGACGAAGACAGAGGTGGAGGCTGCCTTGGCAACGAAGCCCAACGGCGCCATCTTCGGCAGCAGCTATTATCGCTCGCCATTCTCCTTCGGGCTGTGGGTTTGGAACCACTATGCCAACCGCGACAGTCAGTTCGCCCAATGGCTGACCAGCTCGTTCGGCCGTCAGCCGGTGCTGATGAGCAATGTCAATCCGGCCCTGCGCGCCTCGGTAGCCACGCAGGTGCTGAAGAATCACGGCTATATGCACGGGCGGGTGGACTACGACATCGTACAGTTGAGCAATCCCAAGAAGCAGAAGATAGGCTATACCGTGACAACCGGCCCGTTGCTCACCGTCGACAGCATCGCCTACGTAGGCTTTTCGGGCGAGGCCGACAGCCTCATCGCCTCTTCCGAACCGGCCATCAAGGCTGGCGATGCCTTCACCGTGACGGCTCTTGATGCCGAGCGGACGCGCATCTCCGACATCTTTCGCAACAACGGCTACTACTATTATCAACCCTCCTACGCCCTCTTCCTGGCCGACACCCTCCATACGGGGAGCGACAATGGTCATCTCGTACCTCGTACCTCGAACCCCGCACCTCAGAATACAGCTTCCCTCCGCTTTCAGCTGGCTGGCGACCTCCCGCCGGAGGCCAACCGCCAGTGGTATATCGGCCGGGTGAATGTCAGTATGCGGAAGACCTTTATGGAGGAACTGACCGACAGTCTGCAACGTCGCTACTTCACCTTCCACTATCGTGGGAAGAATCCCCCCATCCGCCCTCGTGTGCTGATGGCCAATATGCGCATACGCCCCCGTCAACTCTACAGCTACGAAAAATACCTGGAGACGCTCAGCAAGATGAATGCCACCGGTCTGTTCTCGATGGTTGATGTCAACTTCACTCCGCGCGACACAACCTCTACCTGCGACACGCTTGATGTGGCGATGAACTTCACCTTCGAACGTCCCTACGACTTCTATGTCGAAGGAAACTTCATGAAGCGCACCATCGGACGTGTGGGACCCGAGCTGAAGGTGGGTCTTGTCAAGCGCAATGCCTTCCGAGGAGGTGAGAAACTCGATGTCAACCTGCATGGCTCCTACGAGTGGTCTACGAGCAGCGCGAAGTCGGATATGAGTGCCTACGAGTATGGTGTCGATGGCTCCATAGAGTTTCCACGCATCGTTGCTCCCTTCTTTGGCGGCAACAGAAGGTCGTCTGCCCCCAGCCGCCTCAATCGGACACCATCATCACCCAATACCCAACAGCCAACACCTCAGCGACGGCGGCGTCTCCGATTCTTCTCCACGCCAACGACGTTGCTCAAGTTCTCCTCCGATGTGGTGCGCCGTCCGGGCTACTACAAGATGCACATCGTGTCCGGCGAATGGACTTACCGTTGGCAGCCGTCGGCCAACAGTCGTCATGAGCTGAGTCCGCTGACGGTGAAGTATCAGTATATGAACAGCTTCACCGACAGCCTGATAGTGAAAATGGCTGCGAGTCCGTATCTCATAGCGATGCTCGACGACCAGTTTATCCCACAGATGCGCTATACCTACACCTATACCAGTCCGGCCGGGACGCTGAATCCCATCCGCTGGGAGACCACCCTTGCCGAGTCAGGAACGTTGGTCTCGTTAGGAATGATGGCTTGTGGGAAGAAGTGGAACGAGAAAGACAAGAAGCTCTTCAAGAATCCCTATTCGCAGTTTGTTCGTCTTGAGACCGACTTCACCAAGACGTGGCGGCTCAGCAGCTCCACACAGCTGGTGGGCCATCTTAGCGGAGGCTTCATCTATTCGTTCGGCAACAGCGACTATTCTCCTTTCAGCGAGCGCTTCTATATCGGTGGTGCCAATAGCGTCAGGGCCTTCCCCATCAGGGGTGTCGGCCCGGGTCGCTCAGCGCCCATCGACGACTCGTTTGCCTACATCATGCAGAACGGCGACATCAAGCTGCAGGCAAACCTCGAGCTGCGCCACCGCCTCTTCGGAAATCTCTACACTGCCCTGTTTCTGGATGCGGGCAATGTGTGGGACTTCAAGAATAATACGGGTTTCGACGAGGTGGACGAGGTGCTCGAAGAAGGAGCGTTCAGTTTCGGCAAAGTGCTGAAACAGATGGCTGTCGGTACGGGCATCGGTCTGCGATACGACCTCGACTTTCTTGTACTCCGCCTCGACTGGGGTGTCGGCCTGCATGTGCCGTACTCAACGTCGAAAAGCGGCTTCTACAACATCACGCGTTTCCGCGATGCGCAGACGCTCCACTTCGCCATCGGCTATCCCTTCTGACAGAAGCTATTGCTTGGGAAATTGCTGGAAGATGGTCAGTCCATATTCCGGAGCAGTGGCATAGACATACTCCATGAAGTCGGCCACCTGGTGTTCGTAGGCCACCCATTCCTTCTCTTTCAGGAAGAAGTAGAATTCGACGGGCAGTCCGCTCTGCGTGGGCTCTCCCTGCCGCACCATGCAGGTCATCTCGTGGTTCACCAAGTCGCTCGCTTGCAGATATTGCTCGATATGTTGGCGGAAGAGCGTCAGGTTGACCGTCTCCTTCTCGTCTCTGACCACCTTGCGGATACTGCGGAAATCGAAGTAGACGCTGCGACGCACCCGTCGGCCGCCGCTCTCTTGCATTCCCTTCCAGTTCTGGAACGAGTCGTCGACGAGTGTCTGCGGTGTCACGGTGACGATGGTGTTGTCGAAGTTGCGTATCTTCACCGTCGTCAGCGACATGTCTTCGACGATACCGTCGGCACCGGCTTTGGGCACCGTTATCCAGTCGCCTTTGTGCAGCATCTCGTTGCTTGTCAGACGGATGCCGGCCACCAGTCCCTTGATGGTGTCCTGGAAGATGAGCATCAGGATGGCCGACGTGGCACCGAGGCCGGCGAAGAGTGTCACGGGGTTGCGGTTGATGATGATGGCCACAACGATGATGACGGCGATGAACACCATCAAGACGCGCAGCACGCTGAGGAAGGAGAAGATATATTGTTGCGTCGATGTGCGGCGGTCGCCCTCCAGCTCTTTGATGGCATTGATGAAGACGAACACCGTGCGCACTGACATCACGACGATATAGATGGCTGTGGCGCGGCCCAGCAGTTCGCGTACCGTCGGGAACTGGTAGAACACCCAGGGCAGCAGTTGCCAGATGACGATGGCCGGCACGATGTGACAGGCCGACACCAAGACGCGTTCGTTGAAGAGGATGTCATCCCATCGGGCTTCTGTGCGGGCGGTCAGCTTCGTGATGAGAGGCACGAAAATTTTCCGGCACAGCAGTCCGGCTGCCATCGACAGGATGATGGCCACCAATACCAGCAACACGTGGCGCAGGATGGGCACACTGCTGCCTGTCAGCCCCGTCAGGCTGATCATCTCTTCTACCCAGATTTTTATTTCTTCCATTTTTTCTTGGGGGATGTTGTTTTGTCGTTATAACGTTACTCTCGTTATTTTCGTTACTTTCGTTATTACCGTTATTAACGTTATTCTCGTTATTAACGTTATTTTCGTTATTAACGTTATTCTCGTTATTAACGTTTTATCGAAACGTCGAAAAAGCATCATCACGGCGCGCACATCGCTTCGCAGACGCGGTCTTGGAAGCCGCGACCCGTAGCAGCCTTGCGGATGCCCATGTTGATGATCGAGAAGCACAGATAGTGGCCGTTGGCTGCCGTGCAGTAGCCAGCCAGTGCACTGACGCCCGTCACCGTTCCCGTCTTCGCCTTCACGTTCTCGTGGGCGAAGCCCGTCTTCATGCGGTTCTCCAAGGTGCCGTCAACGCCGGCAATGGGCAGCGAGGGCAGCAGGTGGATGAAGATCTCGTTGTTGCGGTAGGCATAGCGCAGGAAGGCCACCTCCAGCTCGGGTGACACATAGTTGTAGAGCGACAGTCCGCTGCCGTCAGCCACATAGTAGTCGTCGGCATCCAGTCCCATCTTGTTGATCAGACGGTTGGTCAGCGTGCGTCCGTCCTTCGCCGTAGCGTTACGCCCGCCCTGCTCGTGGGCCGTCTGGTAGAACATCGACTCGGCGTAGAGGTTGTCGCTCTTCTTCATCATCCGCATCATAACCTGGTCCATCGTGTGGAAACGAGTGCAGACAGCCGAGGCGTTGTGGGGTGTTGTGGCGCGTAGCGTGTCGCCAGTCAGCACGATGTGGGCATCTTTTAGTTCTTTGCAGAATCGTCGCATGAACTGGTTCTTCCCTCCGAGCAGCAGGGGCGACAGAGTGGGGTTGTCGTCGTCCCAGCACCACCCCTCGCCTAAGTGGTCCTTGTCTTTCATCGAGAGGTCGGCATAGACATTGCCGCGAATGGTGTCCACCCCCATGCGCCGCAGGCTCTCCACGAAGGCGTTGAGGTCATCGTTGTTGAAGCGTGGGTCGAAGCCCCCCTGACAGTAGACGTTGCCGTTGAGCACGCCGTTGTCCACCTGTCCCGTATAGTGGAGACTTGTCTTGAACGGGTGCGAGCCGCCCAGGCGGTGGAGGGCGGTGATGGCTGTGATGAGCTTCATGGTGGATGCCGGACGCATACACTGCCGGTCGTTGTAGCGGTAGATGACAGAGTCGGCCGTCAGGTCGTAGACCATCATTCCGACGGTTGATTTCTCGAAGATGTCGCTCTCCAAGAGCTGGTCGATGCGTGCCACGATGCTCTGCGGCCAAGGCAGCGATGTGTCTTCCTTCACGCTGTCCACCACGAACGTGTCGGGCATGAGTACACGCGGTGGCACCATATTGTCGTCGCTGTCCACCACTACCTGCGCTCCGATATGTCCAAGAGTGGCCTGCCAGACAAAGAGACAGCCCAGAAGGCACATCCTGCATCCTATTATCTTCAATGTATTCATCTTTTTCCTTTCTGCTTTCTGCCTGCAAAATTACGCATTCTTTTCTATTCGTGCAAGCAAAACGGCAAAAAACAGGCAACTAAGCAGTAGAGCCTGAAGGTAATCTCGTACCTCGTACCTCGAATCATCTCTCCTCTCTCCTCGAGAATATGTTAATATTGTAAAATAATTGCTATTGTTTACATAATGTTCAAAAAAATAGTACTATCTTTGCAAGCAACAAAAAAAGTTTCTTCATCATGCCGAACACCGCGAAGAGATCGGCCCTCGTGCTGGCTCTTATCATGATATTCCTCTCTCTCGGACAGGAAATGGCTGCCCTGGAGCAGAAAACCGACCGGCTGGTCGAACAGTTCGACAGCAGCCCCTCGCTATTGTCGGCTCGTGCCTTTTTGCAGGAGCTGCATCGTCAAGGATTCATCGAACAACCCATCCATTTCACTGCTACGACACCCATCGACACCTTGCGACAGCAGGTGTGGTACTGGGCTGCCGAATACTTCTACGACCGTCAGGACTACGGGCGGGCAGCCAGTTACGGACAGAAGGCGTTGCCTCTCTGTCAGGTGGGCGGCAACAGGCAGGTAGAAGGCGACTGTCTCAACATTCTCGCCCTGACCTACGTGCGGAAGGGCGAGTTCGAGCAGGCGGCGCGATATGCCAAGCTGTGCAACCAGCTCGACCTGAAGCAGGGCGATGCCGACAACATCGCTTCTTCGTTCAACACCCTGGCGGGCATCTATATGAGTCTGCGTCAGCCGAAAGAGGCGGAGAAGTACATCCTCAAGGCCATTGGCTACTGCCAGAAGGCGGACAACCCCGTGCGGATGGCTGTGCTGCAAGGCATGGCCTCGGAGGTGTACCACCATCTCGGCGACGACGAGACGGCCCTCGACTATGCCACGAAGGCCTGGCAGACAGAGCAGCAGCTGGGACGGCCCGACAAGGTGGCCATCCGGCAGGCTCAGCGGGCGGCGGCACTCATCGCCTTGAAGCGAACAGCAGAAGCACAGCAGGCCTTGCAGGAGGCGATTCCTGGACTGCGTAAGAGCGGCAACCTCCACTCGCTCGGCATCGCCTGCAACCAGATGGGACTGCTCCTGCTGCACGAGAAGAACGACACGGCTGCCGTGCGTTATTACAACGAGGCTCTGGCGATATTCACCTCGCAGCACGACATCTACAACGAGAGCCACACGCGGCGCGGACTCTACGAGGCGTTGCGCAACAGCAACCCCTCGCTGGCCATGCTCCACAACGACCGCTACAACGACCTGCGCGACTCGCTCTACGACCGCGAGACGGGACAGCTCCTGTCGAAGTATGCCGCCGAATATGGCTACGAAGAACTGCAGCAGCAGAATGCCGACGACCGCTCAGCCTATCGCCTATACCTTATGATATTAGTAGTGCTGATAGCTGTCATCCTTGCTGCTTGGTTCTGCTATCGCCGATGCCAGCAACGCCGTATCCGCCTACTGATGCAGGAGCTGGCGAAGTACGAGGATTCGAGGTATGATGATTCGAGGTGTGATGATTCGAGGTGCGAGGGTAATTCTCGTGGGTACGAGGGTACGGGGGTACGTGGGTGCGAGAACCAAAGGTCGGCGCCTACGGGGAAAGCCAATAGTCTTGTGGAAGGCGAAGAAGGTAATCTCGCACCCTCGCACCCCCGTACCCCCGCACCCTCGAATACAACTCCCGCACCCTCGAGCATCCCCGCCCCCACGACAGACACCCCCGACGATCCGCTCACGACGGAAGAGCGCGAATTCCTGATGCGTGTCATCGAGGTGGTGAACCTGCGACTGGCTACCCGTGAGTTTAGTATCGACGCAGTGGCTACGGAGATGGGTATGAGCCGTAGCACTTTCTATCGCCGTCTGCAGGATGCATCCGGCTTCACGCCCAAAGCTTATATCATGGCCATTCAGATGCGCCGCGCAGAGAATCTGCTGAAGCGTCATCCCGACATGCTCGTCACCGAGGTGAGTGAACAGTGCGGTTTCGAGGACGTCAGCAGTTTCAACCGCGCCTTCAAGCGTGCCTCAGGTGTCAGTCCCTCACAGTACCGCGAGAACAATTTGCCTCCCGGCCATTAAGCCGCGATAGCACGAATGCGCTTGAGGCAAACTTTT
>JAGBLC010000069.1 GCA_017635615.1 Prevotella sp. | reverse complement strand
TGAATGCCGCGAGGCCTACGAGCGTTGGAAACAACATCTCGCAGCAGTAATAAGCGATGCCCCATAACCCCGGAATACCAGAATACCGAAAAGCCTCTGTCGTGTATGCGTCGGCTCTGCCGATGCCCCGTCCGTCAGGCTTGCGGCGGCAAAATAACTATATAATTAACCCCAAAAACAACAATATGGCAAAAGAATTTTTTCCGTTTACCGGAGTGATTCCCTTCGAGGGAACAGAAAGCAGAAACCCCATGGCCTTCCACTACTATGAGGCCGACCGGGAAGTGATGGGCAAGAAGATGAAGGACTGGCTGAAGTTCGCCATGGCCTGGTGGCACACATTGGGACAAGCCAGTGGCGACCAGTTCGGCGGACAGACACGTTCGTACGAATGGGACAAAGCCGACACACCGCTGCAGCGCGCCAAGGACAAGATGGACGCCGGCTTCGAGTTTATGCACAAGATGGGCATCAACTATTTCTGCTTCCACGACGTCGACCTCATCGAAGAGGGTTCGACCGTAGAAGAGTATGAGGAGCGCATGCGACAGATTACCGACTACGCCTTGGAGAAGATGCGCCAGTATCCCGACATACACCTGCTCTGGGGTACAGCCAACGTCTTCGGGCACAAGCGTTACATGAACGGAGCTGCTACCAACCCCGACTTCGACGTCGTAGCGCGCGCCATAGTGCAGATCAAGAACGCCATCGATGCCACCATCAAGCTCGGAGGCACCAACTACGTCTTCTGGGGTGGGCGCGAAGGCTACTCGTCGCTCCTCAACACCGACCAGAAGCGTGAGAAGGAACACCTGGCACAAGTGCTTCGTGCAGCTCGCGACTACGGACGCAAGCAGGGCTTCAAGGGCACCTTCCTCATCGAGCCGAAACCAATGGAACCCACCAAGCACCAATACGACGTCGACACAGAGAC
Source organism: Prevotella sp. (assembly GCA_017635615.1). Classification (GTDB taxonomy): domain Bacteria; phylum Bacteroidota; class Bacteroidia; order Bacteroidales; family Bacteroidaceae; genus Prevotella. Next base: position 4,654 of record JAGBLC010000069.1, on the reverse strand, counting down.
GGTCATCGGATTCCTACGCGCTCACGGGTTGGACAACGACTTCAAGGTGAACATCGAGGTGAATCACGCCACGCTGGCCGGACACACCTTCGAGCACGAGCTGGCTGTAGCCGTCGACAACGACATGCTGGGCAGCATCGATGCCAACCGCGGTGATGCACAGAACGGATGGGACACCGACCAGTTCCCCATCGACAACTACGAGCTCACTCAGGCCATGCTGCAGATTCTGCGCAACGGTGGCTTCCACAACGGCGGGACGAACTTCGATGCCAAGCTGCGCCGCAACTCTACCGACCTTGAAGACCTCTTCATCGCTCATATCAGCGGTATGGACGCAATGGCACGTGCCCTGCTCAACGCCGCCGCCATCATCGAGGACGGCACGCTCTGCCGTCGTCTGAAGGAACGCTACGCATCGTTCGACAGCGGCATCGGCCGTGACTTCGAAGAGGGCAAACTCTCGCTCGAGGACATCTATGCCTATGGCAAGCAGATTGGTGAGCCCAAGCAGACTTCCGGCAAGCAGGAACTCTTGGAGACCATCGTCGCCTGGTTTGCCAAGTAGGGCTTATTGCTATGCCGCATACAAGAATGGAGAGCCTGCTGTCCGGCAAGCTCTCCATTTGTTATGAAAGCAGCGGCTTTGCCGATGCAAAAAAAACGGTCAATGGGGGTTAGGAAAACCCACGGCTCAGTCGTTATATAGACGAGAAGGGGCGCATCACAGCCCAGCCAAAGTCAACAACAAGCATGCAAGACAAGCGAAACAGACAGCAATGAACAGGCAGCAAACCATCGATATCTACCGCCGATTGCGTCCGAAAATGGAACAGAAGGCAGCGCAGATGCTTCACGATGCGGAGGAGAGCCGCGACGTGGTGGCCGACCTCTTCGTGCGCCTGACGGAAGGAACGCTCACCGTGCCTGACATCGGTGCCGAGGCTTATCTGATGGGATGTGTGCGCAACGCGTGTATCGACCGCCTCAAGCATCTTTCCGTGCGCGAGCACATCAAGCGCCGACTGACGCTCAACGAGCCGTCGCCAACAGAAGAGAACGACCGCGAAGAACTGCTGAGCGAACTGCTCAGCTATGCCGAACAGACCTTCACGCCCCAAACATGGCGTGTATTCCAGCTGCGGTTCGACGAACATCTGAAGTATAAAGATATTGCCAAGCGACTGAATATCAGCGAAGTGGCCGTCTACAAGCACTTGTCGCAAGCTTTGACGAAACTGAAACAACATTTTAATTCCTGACCCATGAACCGAGAAGAAAACAACACCAAACTGGAACGGCTCCTGCAGATGACCGACCATCCGGAGCGGTTCACCGACGAAGAGCTACAAGAACTGCTCTCCGACGACGACCTTCGCAACTACTACGAGCTGATGGTGACTGCCGAAGAAGCGTTCAGCCGCAAGCACCGCTCCCATCGGAAGCAGCTTCGCATAGCAGCGGTATTCGCCGGACTGCTGCTCGCGTCCACCCTGTCGTTTGCTGCCTACCATGTGCTGACAAGGGGAGAGCGAATGTCACAGAGGACTGTGGAACCGGTGGAAAAGGTTCAGAAAGCTACTGGCAACCATCTTTCCGACAGCCTGTCGCAAACCGGACCCCAACAAGAGGCACCGACGGAAAGCGTTCACAAAATCTTCGAGAACACCGAACTGGAGCAGATGCTTGGCGAGATGGCTATATATTATAAGGTACGCGTGCGATACGAGAACGACGAAGTGCGCCATCTGCGGCTCTACTACGAATGGGACAGCACAACACCGCTTACCGACATCGTCAACACGTTAGACCAGTTTGAGCACGTCAGCATCACGCTCGACGAAGAAACCATCACCGTCAGATAATCCGAAGAGCCATGAAACATCTATCTTTCCGCGTTTGTGCGTTTATTCTTTTCTGCCTTTTCAGCATTTCAGTGCAGGCACAAACCGTGTCGCGCAACTATCGTCAGCAGTCGATGCCCAATGTGCTGATGGACTTGGACAAAGCATCAAAGCACTATCGCATCACGTTTATTTACAACGATCTGGAAGACTATACCGTCACCAAGCGCATCCGTCAGGCCTCGATACCTGATGCCGTACGCGATGTGGTAGGCTACTATCCGATGACGGTTACCGTCGGCGACAGCACCATCCTCGTAGAGTGTACCATCAAAGAGGACACGAAGCTGATAGGCCGACTCGTCGACGAGCATGGCCGACCGCTGCCCTTTGCCAACATATCGCTTTACAGCCCGCGCGACACGTCGCTGCTGACAAGCGGTGTGAGCAACGACAACGGCGACTTCGTGATTCCCGTCCGCGCTCGACGCGTACTGATGAAGGCTTCGTTCGTGGGCTATCAGACCCTCTGGCGTCTGTGCGAAGTAGGCTCGATAGGCACGCTGCGCATGAAACCCGACGAATATGTCATCCGTGGCGTGACGGTCAGCGGTTCGCGAGTGATGAACTACGTGGACAAATCTACCTATACCTTTACGTCCGAACAGATTGCCAATGCCCGCGATGTGCGCGACCTTCTGCCCTTCGTAGAGGCACTCTACATCGACCCGACTACCGACAAGATAGCCCGCAGGGATGGTGGCAGCGTGAAGATTCTGCTCAATGGTGCACCGGCTTCCGACATCGACTTGCGTGGTATTCCGCCCGAGAAGATCATCCGCGTAGAGTATTATAACATCCCGCCAGCACGATTCTCCGATGCAGGGGCGCTGGTGAAGGTCTTCACAAAGCGGTTGGACACGGGTGTGAGTGGTGGTGTCGAAGCGCGACATGCCTTTACGACAGGTTTCGGCGACGATGAAGGCTACCTCAACTTCACGTCGGGCATCCATCAGCTCTCGCTCTCCTACTGGTTCAGTCTGCGCGAATACGACGACCGCCACTTCACCAACGACTACGCTTATCAGATGAATCAGCAAGCGATGCAATACCATCTGAAAGGCAACGACAAGTTTGGCTATCGCACCCACGACCCCAACATCAAGTACACCTACAGCCGGGAGAACGACATCACCGTGCAGCTGAAGGCCAACCCCGCTTACAACACCTATCACAGCAACGGCCACGATGATATCGATGCGGCAGGACTATCGGCAGAGGGCGACAACGGTACGCGCTCGAAGAGCTTTGGCCCCAACCTCGATGTGTATGTCTCGAAAGTGCTACCCCACGACCAGGAGCTTTCCATCGACCTCGTAGGAACCTACTTTCACAATCGCGACAGGACAGACAAAAGGCAGATAGCCTACGAACAAGCCGTCGTTCTGCTTGAAGACTCCATTCGCCAGCATGGCGACAAATACTCGTTCATCGGCGAACTGGCCTACACCAAGGCTTGGGGGAAGCGCAGTCTGAGCCTCGGCTATCGCGGAACGTTCGGACAGGCCAAGGCCACCATCAGCAACGTCATGTCCGGCTATCAGGATTACGAATATCGCTCGGCTTCCTATCAGCACTATCTCTATGCTGAATTCTCAGGAAATCTCAGTCGGTTGCTCTATCGGATAGGTGCCGGAGCCACCCATGTCACCAACGACAACACCGACACCCGCGAGCAGCGATGGTTCTTCACGCCAAAGCTGGTGCTGGCCTTCAATCCCACAGAGCGCGTCAGTCTGCAATGGGAGAACAGCTCGTGGACGACGACGCCGGCCATCTCACAACTGAGCAACAACGCGCAGCTCCTGATTCCCAACGTCATGCGAAGGGGGAACCCCTCGCTGCGGGCTTATTCCACCTACAACTCAGAACTCACGGCGAAGTGGAACACAAAGTGGCTCAACGCGCAGCTGACGCTGCTCTACACCTATAGCGACTCGCCCGTCAGCCAGTATTGGACCGAGCAGCAGGTCAACAATCAGACCTATATCGTGGGCATGCAGGAGAATGCCAACTACTCGGCAAACCTTGGTCTGCGTGGTATATTCACCATCCGTCCGTTTGGCAACGAGGTGCTCAGCCTGCAAGTGGGAACAGGAGCCATGCGGCAGACCGTGAGCAGTCCTATCATCGGGCACTACCATCACACTTACGCACCGCTCATGTATAACGTCAACTTCCGGAAGGGAGCATGGGGAGCCAGCTACGAAGGACTCGTGCAGTCGAAGATGTTGCGGGGTTCCACGCTCGATGCTGGCGAGAGCCGCTCTCACCTGACGGCTTTCTGGCAGAAAGGGGGCTGGAAAATTTATGCCACCTGTCTGTGGCTTTTCACCGCTCTAAGTATTCATCGGCTTCTCTTCCCACGAACATCCTGCACTGGAACTCTCGCACCTGGATCAACGACAATGCCTCGATGCTGACCCTCGGCTTCAGCTACAACTTCTCGACCGGTCGCAACCTGAACTACCAAAAGAAGCTGCAAAACGCCGACAACGACAACGGAGCATTCTGATGGGAATATCATCAAACAACAGTGGTTTTATTGCATCGATTGATGACCGATGTCTGGTCATCACGTGACCAAAAAATGGTCCAAAACTTGGTCATCATCTTTCGTCTGTCGTTTCATAGAAAAGGAACTGCTGCTCAGCATGTTGCATCACGACCAGACTGAAGCGGATGAGTCGCGCCAGCGTTTCGATGACTTGCCGGCGATTGATGCGCGTCAGACGGACCAGGCGGTTGAG
>JAGBLC010000068.1 GCA_017635615.1 Prevotella sp. | reverse complement strand
GGACGATAATGCCATCACGATTGAGGACGAGCCTGCAACGACGCCCGTTACGGATGACAATGCCATCACGATTGAGGACGAACCTGCAACGACGCCCGTTACGGATGACAATGCCATCACGATTGAAGACGAATCCACGACGACGCCCGTTACAGAGGATGAGGTGATTACCGTGGAAGAAGAGCCCACCACCGCTGCCGAGGACGATGAAACGATTCTGCTCGAAGATGATGAGCCAGCCGCTACCGACGATCCTGACGACGACGTCATCATCAGCGACGATGCTGGCAGCAGCGACGACAAAGAAGATGGCAGCGAGCTGGAAGACGAATACTTCGAGCTCGATGGATTCTAATGATTAGGAGTTTTATCTGTCTTTGCTAACCAGGATTTTTTAATTTTTGCTGCAATTGCTGCAATGCTGCAAGACTCGTTGATAATCAGCGAGTTGCGTGTGGCAGCAAAGTGGCAGAGTGGCAGCAAATCTCAGATTTAACTAAAAATTAACATCAAACAGAGGCCATTTGAATATTAATTGCCATATAATTTTGGGAATGATATTGATTTGAGCACACGTGCCTTTTAAGTACCTACGCCATCTGCCATTACCAGAATTGTTACCGCAATCTGGTAATGCTGTTACCACTATGTGGTAATGTCGTTACCACAAAGCGGTAACATAGTTACCACAAAGCGGTAGCATTGTTACCACAAAGCGGAGTTGACTTTACCTCAATACAATGGTTGACTCTCAGCGATTACTTTAGCGCTCTGACTCCCTTTTGTGTGGGTTTCCCACGACGGATGGTGCCATCGTCGTTGAATTCCATGCGGTCGATGCACACCTGACGGTGGAAGCCCGGCCCCTGTTCCTTATTTATATATGCGGGATTGATGCGGTGGTAGACGAAATACCACTCATCAGTGCCTGGGCGCTGCAAAACGCTGTTGTGGGCCGTTCCGTAAATTTTGTTCTCAGCATCCTGAATAAGGATTACAGGCTCTTCGGCTACCTTGATGGGACCGAGGGGTGAGGTGCTGGTGCCGTAGGCCACGTGATAGTTGGCTGCCCCGGTATCGTCGACCGACCAGAGGAAGTAGTAGAGGCCATTGCGCTTGAAGACGTATGTTCCCTCACGGTAAGCATAGTCGTCGAGCGTGCCGCCGCGCGGTGTGAGCACAGTCTCGGTCTCGGGCTTGATGCTCGTCATGTCGTCGTTTAGTTCAGCTCCGGCCATGTAGCCGTTACCCCAGTAGAGATAGCTCTTGCCCGTGTCGGGATCGGTGAACACGTCGACATCAATCTGCTGGCCCCCGCGAACGCCCTGTGGCCGGTGGTCAACGATTGGATGGCCCACATCCTGGAATGGTCCTTCGGGGCGATCGCTGGTAGCTACGCCGATGGCCTTGCCGTGGCCTGTCTCGCCGCTGTAGTAGAAGAAGTAGCGATATTTGCCGTCGATGAGTTTCTCCTCGATGGCAGGTGCCCAGGCATTTCCGCTTGCCCAGCGGGTATCGCGCGGCAGGTTGAGGCACATGCCGTCGTAGCGCCAGTGTACGAGGTCGTCGCTCGAGAACACGGTAAAGTACCATCCGCCCCAACCCGGCACGCCGTCGGTAGTGGAGTAGATGTAGTAGCGCTGTGTGAGGTTGGAGTACATGACTTCCGGATCAGCATGAAATCCCATGAGGATGGGGTTGCCGCTGTACACTTGTGCCTTGCTCTGCATGCTAACCAGCAAAGTGAGCACCAGCATGGTAAGAATTCTTTTCATCGTTTTATTTTTTTCTTATTACTTGTTACCTATAACCTATTACCTAAACTCATCCTTCCCGCAGGAAGTCGAGAGCCTCTTTGATTTCTTCTTCCGTAGCCGTTTGGTTCAGGCGCAGGTCGCCGATATTAGCCAGGAGCGTAAAGTTGATGGTTCCAGCCACGTTTTTCTTGTCGTGCCGCATGAGCCGCAGCAATTCGGGATAGTCGTGGCAGGTGATGGCAGACGTACCGTAGAGTTGGCGGATGAGCTGCACAGTTTGTCGCAGGCGGTCGGTAGGAAACGCGCATTTCACGGTCGAGAGGTACAGTTCGCACACCATGCCGAATGCAACGGCATAACCGTGGAGTAGGGGGGCGGTGCCTTGAAGGCTCCATTCTTCCAGCGCGTGGCCGAAGGTGTGGCCAAAGTTCAGTGCCTTGCGCAGCCCCTTTTCGTGAGGGTCTTCGCTGACGATGCGCTCCTTGACGGCAACGTTCTTCTGCAAGAGACAGTTCATGTGTTCCATGCTTCCTCGACTTCCCAATTCTTCTGCAAACAGCAATAGCTCTGCCCAGTGTTCAGGAGTGCTGATGAGGCCGTGTTTCAGCATCTCGGCATAGCCTGAGAGCAGGTCCTCACTGTCGAGCGTCAGGAGGAATTGCGTATCGATGATAACGGCTTGAGCCTCGTTGAACACGCCTACTTCATTTTTCAGTCCGCCGAAGTTTATGCCTGTCTTTCCTCCCACTGATGCGTCTACCATCGCCAGCAGTGTGGTGGGTAGGTTGATGAAGCTGATGCCGCGCTTGAAGGTGCTGGCAGCAAATCCGCCCAGATCAGTGAGCATGCCGCCCCCCAGACACACCAGCAGCGAGTGGCGCGTGGCACCGCCTTGTTGCAGTGACTGCCAGACGTGGTTGAGACTGTCTAAGTCTTTATGGTCGTCACCGGCAGGGATGGTAATGAGGTCGGCTCCAGTCAGGCAGGCATAGCCGCTGACCACGGGCCAGCAGTAGCGGAGCGTGTTCTCGTCGGTGAGCACAAACAGCCTGTCGGGATGGCAGGCGGCTATCTCAGTTCGAAGGTCGTTCTCCAGAGTGGAGGTGAAAATTACTCTCTGTGCCATATTTGGCTACAAAGATACTAATTATTTACAAGTTACGGTAGTTTCTTCATTTTTTTTTGCAGAGCTTTAAACCATGAGTGTAATTTGACGTCTTAAAGATAGAAACAAGATAACACCAGACAATATGAAACGATCTCTATTCATGCTGCTGCTGATGTTCGTAGCAGCTTTTTCTTTTGCACAAGACCGTAAGATATCGGGCACGCTCATTGACAAAGACACGAATGAGCCGCTGCCGCAAGTGACGTTGCAACTGCTGAAAACCGACTCTACATTTGTCGGTGGCAGCGTGTCGGACGACGAGGGTCGCTTCTCGCTCACTGCTCCCCGGAGTGGCAAGTATCTGCTGAAAATCTCAAGCATCGGCTACGTGACGATGGTGAAGAATCTCGAGATGGAAGGCCAGAAAAACCTTGCTATGGGCAAGCTGACGATGCAGAGCGATGCCGTGATGCTGAAGGGTGCCGAGGTCACAGCTCTTGCCCAGAAGGTTGTGCTGAAAGAGGATACGTTCGTTTACAACTCGTCGGCCTACCGCGTGCCAGAAGGCTCTGTGGCCGAGGAACTGGTGAAGCGCATCCCGGGTGCACAAATCGACGACGACGGCAAAATCACCATCAACGGAAAGGAAGTGAAAAAGGTGAAGGTGGGTGGTAAGGAATTTATGACTGGCGATACGCAAACTGCCATGAAGAATCTGCCTACGTCGATTATCGAGAGCATCAAGGTATACGACGAGAAGAGTGACCTGAGCCGCATCACTGGCATTGACGACGGCAACGAAGAAACCACGCTCGACTTCTCGGTGAAGAAGGGCATGAACCACGGCTATATGACCAACAACGACGTGGCCGTCGGAACGCACGACCGTTATGCTGCTCGTCTGATGGGAATGTATAACAACGACGTCTTGGCCGTTCGCGCCTTCGGCAATGCCAACAACACAGGCGACCGTGGTTTCGGCGGACGTGGCATGGGTGGTTTTGGCCGTGGCAATACGGGACTGAATTCTTCGAAGATGATAGGCGTAAACATCAACTATGAGAAGACTGACCTCCTGAAGATTGACGGCTCCGTTCGCTGGAACCATCGCGACGGCGACTCGCGCACCATTTCCTCGAGCGAGAACTTCGTGTCTCGTTCTGGTTCTTTCTCCAACAGTCTGAATCAGAACTACTCGCGCTCCGACTCCTGGAATGCCCAAATGCGCTTCGAGTGGACGCCTGACACGATGACCAACATCATGTTCCGTCCGAACCTGAACTTCTCCAAAAACGACGGACGCTCCTGGGGCACGTCGGCATCCTACAACGAGGACCCATATGAATACGTCGACGATCCGCTGGCTGAAGAAGCCATCTCGATGCTGGCCAGCCAGGGGCTGATGGTGAACTGGCGCCAGAATCAGGGCATCAGCTATAGCGACTCGAAGCGCGTAGGTGGTATGCTGCAATTTAACAGGAAGTTTGGCTCGCGGGGTCGCAACCTCACGTTGCGTGCCGATGCATCTTACAACGAGGGAGCATCGAAGAACTTCTCCACCAGCAATGTGCACCTCTTCCAGATTCAGGACATGCTGGGCAACGACTCCACCTACCAGACCAACCGCTTCAACCTCGCTCCCACGAAGAGCTACAACTACACACTGCAAACCACTTATAGCGAACCGCTCTGGAAAGGTGCGTTCCTGCAGTTTAGCTATCGCTTCAACTACTCGTTCAACAAGAGCGACCGACAGACCTTCGACTTCTCTAATCTCGGCGAGGACTTCTTCTCGGGACTTACTCCTTACTATCGTCAGTGGGACAACTACCTGAATCGCCTTTCGCAGCCCTACGAGGCCTATCGTGACTCGGCGCTGAGCCGCTATTCGGAATACAAGAACTACACGCACAACATCGAGCTGATGTTCCGCAAAATTCACGAGAAGTACAACTTCAACGTGGGCGTGATGTTCCAGCCGCAGAGCTCGAAGTTCATACAGGACTATCAGGGCGTCTACGTTGATACTACCCGCACCGTGTTCAACGTCACCCCGACACTCGACTTCCGCTACCGCTTCTCGAAGGTGTCCAACCTGCGCATCAACTACCGCGGATCTACGTCGCAGCCCTCGATGACGCAGTTGCTCGACATCTACGACGATAGCGACCCGCTCAACATCTCGCGCGGTAATCCCGGCCTGAAACCGTCGTTCACGCAGAGCCTGAACCTCTTCTACAACGGTTATCAGCAATACCACTCCATGACCGAGATGACTTATCTGCGTTTCACGACCACCAACAACAGCATCTCGTCGATGGTGACCTACGACGAGAAGACCGGTGGCCGCACCACCCGTCCGGAGAATATCAATGGCAACTGGAATGTGAACTGGGGCGGTATGTTCAATGCTTCTATCGATAGTGCCGGCGTCTGGAATGTGAACACGTTTACCAACCTGGGCTACAACAACCATGTGGGCTATGTGTCGCTCGACCAGACCTCTTCATCGGTGAAGAACACTACGAAGGAGACCACCGTCATGGAGCGCCTGGGCCTGAGCTTCCGTCCCGTCTTGGGTAACTGGTTTGGCGAGGTCGAGCTGGATGGCGACGTGAACTACAGCCATGCCCGCAACAAGCTGCAGGCCAGCGGTAACCTCGACACATGGACCTTCTCCTATGGTGGCTCGATGAGCCTTACGGCGCCTTGGGGAACCAGCATCGCCACCGACATCCACAACCGCAGCCGTCGTGGCTATAACGACCAGTCGATGAACACCAACGAACTGCTCTGGAATGCTCAGATATCGCAGACGTTCCTCAAGGGCAAGAACCTCACGGTGATGCTGCAGTTCTACGACATCCTGAACCAGCAGTCTAACTTCAGCCGTGCCCTCTCTGCCATGTCACGCACCGATACGTGGTACAACAGCATCAACAGCTACGCTATGCTCCACGTCGTCTATCGCTTCAACGCCTTTGGCGGCAAGCAGGCCCGACAGGGCATGCAGGGTCCTGGCGGCGGTATGGGCCCCGGTGGCATGGGTCCTGGCGGCGGCCGTCCTGGTGGCGGTTTCGGCAGACCGGGAAGATACTTCTAAACTCCCGTACTAAGAATTATGTGATAGGAAAAAGCACGTCGGCGTCTGAGATGGTCTCAGGCGCCGACGTTATTTTTTTGCACGTATTAGTCTTCGTCGCTGAATAAGTCGTCATCATCGAATCCGAAGAGGGTGGGGTCGACGAAGGCATCCATGGCGCGGCGCTCCTTTTTCGTGGGGCGGCCTGTGCCGCGGGCGCGGTCAACGAAACCGCTGATGCGGCTCATCTCCAGCAGTTCATACTGTTTCGGGTCGGTCACGTTTTCGTAAATCTCGGGAATGAGTTTTGCACCCACGCGCTGTTCGATGGTCTTCAGAATACGGAACGAATAGGTGATGGGTGGCTTCTTCACGCTCACCACTTCGCCAGCCTTCACCATGCGGCTCGGCTTCACGTTGACACCCTCAATGGTGACACGTCCGTTTTTGATGGCATCGGCGGCTATGCTTCGGGTTTTGAAGATGCGGGCTGCCCAGAGCCATTTGTCGATTCTTGCGGTTTCT
>JAGBLC010000067.1 GCA_017635615.1 Prevotella sp. | reverse complement strand
GGTCTTGGGGTTGAGGTTGTAGAAGTCGAAATAGCCGTCGGCATCGCCGTTCCATCCCCAGTTGACGTGCAGGTAGCCGTCGTCGGCACGACAACCGTCGTGCACGAAGCAGTGGGCCCCGTTGGTGTCGTCGGTCGACATATACATGACGGGGCGCTTCGCCCGTAGTTCGTCGTAGATGGTCTGCAGCCAGCGCTCGTTGTTGTCAAGAACTCGATAGCTACAATGAAGGGCCAGCGAGTCGTAGGTGAAGTGGTTCACCATGCCAGCAGCTGCCACAGGCGATGTTGTACCGCTGGCCTGCAGCATGTAGTTCATGTGCGAAGCCAGTCCACAGTCGTACATCAGCGTCGAGACGGCATCGGTCGTCTCGTCCTTCTCGGCTGTCGAACTGTACTTGTCCTTCATGTTGGCCCAGTCGTAGGTGTTGTTGATGCGTACATTCTTCTTCGAACCGCCGTTGAGGGTATAGTATCCCGTTCCGTCGCCCTTTGCTGGGTATTCGTGATAGTTCATCACCTGAGCCATTGCCGTAGAGACACAGCCCGTCTGGGCGCGGCGACCTGCCCATGAGTCAGCCACGGGACACTTATCGTTGAACGGAGTGTCCTGTGCCCACTTTGTGGTGAGCAGCGGTGCCACCTCGGTGGCTTCTGCCTTAAAGATGGTATTCTGGTCGTTGTCGGCCTTCTTCTGCTTCATGGTCTCGCTGATGGTCTGCATCCACCACTGCAGTCCGTCGGGCAATGCCTCCATCTGTAGCGGACGGTCGGTATAGCCGAGAACAGGTGCAAAGATGGCGTCACGGCTGACGAAGACGGTGCCGTTGTAGCGGTCGCCATAGACAGCCACCATGTCGTTCTGCATCAATTTCTCGGGGCGTGCCGTTGTAGTGCCAGACGGTTTGCCCATTTGTCCATAGAGATGCTCGGCAGCGATGGCCTGCATCTCTTTTTCGCTGCGCTGCTGTGCCTGAGCGGAAAGCGCGAGGCATGCAGCTGTTATGATCAATATACTTTTCTTCATGATATTCTATTTTTGTTATTATTGGTTGACAACTTTTTTACCATTCATGATGTAGATGCCTTTCTTCATCGAGGGTGCGGGGGTGCGGGGGTGCGAAGGTGCGAGATTACCTTCATCGCTATTGGCTTTCCCCGTAGGCGCCGACCTTTGGTTCTCGTACCCACGTACCTTCGTACCTTCGTACCCACGATATACCATGCGTCCCTGGAGGTCGTAGAGGGATGATGGGTGAAGGGTGTTGGGTGTTGATGTCATGCTGATACTGGTGGGCATATCGGGAACTTCTGTCTCAACGAGCGCTGCAGCAGAGTTCTCGACGGCGCAGTTGAGGTTGTTGTCGGCATCGTAGTTGGCCACCAGTGCCACCACCTTCATGTCTTTCAGCTTCCATGCTTCATCGAGGTCGAAGGTGTAGTTGGCCTCGAAGGTGTCGCCCTCCCAGTTGATGGCATCGCCCCACGTGCTGTTGTAGGCACGGATGACGTGCTGGTGCTGGTAGGGGTTGATGACGCTATCGTGACTCTGCTGCTTACCTGTGATGTTATCTTCCGTCACATAGACCGTCAGAAGGGCATTAGGCAAATTGAAGTTTGCATCACGCACGCCAAGTATGTTGACATGCACCTTTCCGTCCTCAGCATAGGCCTTTGCACCTAACATGACATGGGTGGGCAAAGCCAGTTCTTGATCGAGCTCGCTAATCAGTTCATTACTTTCCGTGAACCAGTAAATAGCCTGTTTCTCTCCTGTAGAAACGTAATTCTGGTCGTATCGTCCCTGACGGTTGATCATCCACGCTGGGGCGTATGCCTGTCCGCCTTCGTTGAAGAACCACACAAAATCCTCATCACAAGTCTGCGTGAAGTCATCAGTACCAAAAGCAGAATGATGGCACACCACACTCACGCGGTCGGCATAATCGGCATTGCTGTGCAAGGCTGCATTCATCCGTTCTGCACCGGAAGGACAGTTAGGACACCGTTCGGTGGTGAACTCCTCCAAGAGCACGTTGCGCTGGAAGGCCGCGAAGCTGGCTTCCACGGTGTTGTTTTCCTGATTCTCGTCGTCGGCATTGTCGATGGCGGAGATGGTAGCCGTGATGGGCTCCGAGGCATTGATAGCGCTGCTGGCCATGAAACTGAAGCTCACCGCTGCATGCTTGCCGCTCTCGACGGTCTGCGAGACATGCTTTGTCACGTCGTCGATACCGCCACCCGAGAGGGTGATGCTGAAGCCCTTGACGCTGTTGGTGGCCACATTGGCCACGTCAGCCTTCACGGCATAGGCCGTAAGACCGTTGGCAAGGTCGGGAGTGATGGAAACCTTCGTCAGCGACAGGTCGTACTGCGGCAGAGCAGAACCGCTCACGATGGCTTCAATGCTGATGGCTCCCTCAGAACTCATATCCTGCCATGCGGCATCTTCGTAGTCCTGATAGAAAGCCGTTTCGGCAGGTGTCGTCCCCACGATAGAGACCGCTCTTGCCAGCGATTTGTGGTGATAGGTATAGCCGATGTAGATGCCTTCGCCCGTGATGACGAATGGCTCGTCGAGATCCACCTCGTTCCATCCCTGCTGTACGCGTGTCTGCTTGCGGTTCAGCTTGCCTTCTGCCAGGTTCTCTCCCGTCAGCGACGAGCGAATCCAAACACTCAGTTCGTCGATGTTCAGACGTGTTGACATACCGGCACGGATGGTTTGTATCTCGCCACCCGTCAGGTTGCCCAACATCGAGGCAGGCACATAGATGGCAGCCGACGTATTGCCAGTGCCTTGTCCGCCCCAGTTGGTCTCGGTTGACACTTCTCCATTGCAATAGCCCAAAGTAAGTGTCTGTGCATAGGTGGCTACAGTGGCCACCCATGCACATATCATGATTGCTAATTTTCTCATATTGAATTGTTACTTGACGATTTTCTTCTTGTTCACAATGACAACACCCTTCGAGGATTGAGACTCGACAAGGAGGCCTTGAAGGTCATAAATGGGTGATGGGTGATGGGTGTTGGGTGTTGAGGGGTTGTCAATGCCTGTTGCCTCACCGCCTTCCAGCGTGCCTACGGGACCGCCGACGATGGTCAGCTTACCGTTGACGAAGCTGACGTTGTCGCTCTGAATACTTCCCCGCTCCACAACGATGGGATACTCGCCCGCGGGCGATGTCTTTGTGGCAGCACACGTAATTTTCGGCATACCCAAGACGCGCTCACCAATCATCTCGAAGTAGTATTCGTCTACCTCCTCACCGTAGTTGCGAGTGATGTCGCGGGCACGGATAACGGTGCCCTCCTCACGGACATTGTCGCTGCGGAAGAGTTCCTTCCAACCGTCGGCCTCAGCATAGAGCGGACGGCTGCCAGCGGGAATACAGAGCAGCAGGAAGCCAGGGTCGACACCCTCGAAGGTATCGTCTTGGACGGCTGCCGGATGGGCGTTGCGCACGTGCATTTCGCGCATGATCAGCACGTTGGCAAACGAGCGGTGTCCAAGCGTCGTCACCGTTGTGGGCAGGTTGACGATGCGCACATACTTGCAGCCTTCAAAGGCATGGTCGTGGATGGCGGTCACACCGTAGGCGATGTTCACCTCGTTCTCCGTGGTGGGGAGCACCATGATGACCTCCTTCATATCCTTCGAGTAGACGACGCCATCCTTCACCTGATAGTTCTTGTCGTCGCTTTCAGGCAGCGAGAGGCTGTTCAGGTTCGAGCAGTTGGCCAAGGCACCGTCGCCGATGGTCGTCATCGTCTCGGGCAGCAACAGTGTGCGCAGGTTGGTGCAGCCATAGAAGGCCTTTGCGGGCAGGGTGTTGTCCGCCAGCGTAGCCTTGCTCAGGTCGATGGTCTTCAGCGTGGCGAGGTTGGCCAGCGTCTGCAGGTCGGCAGCGTTCAGCGAGCCGCTCACCTTGATACCGCTGACGACGACCGTTCCGCCCATAGCCTGGTTGGCCAGCTGGATACACTGTGCCAATGT
>JAGBLC010000066.1 GCA_017635615.1 Prevotella sp. | reverse complement strand
GGTGATGGTGGCGAAGGTCTGTGTGGCCTCCTTCACCTTGACGTGCTCCTTGGCCTCGACAGCCTGGTGCAGACCGTCGCTCCACTGTCGGCCTTCCATGATACGTCCCGTCTGCTCGTCGACAATCTTCACTTCGCCGTCGATGACGACATATTCGTCGTCCTTGTTGAACATTGTATATGCCTTGAGCAGCTGCTGCAGGGTATGCACACGCTCGCTCTGTACGCCATAGTGGCTGAGCAGCGCATCTTTCTTCTCCAATCGCTCCTCGTCTGAGAGATGCTCGTTCTCCAGTTCGGAGAGCTGGCTGGTGATGTCGGGCAGCACGAAGAGTTCGGCATCATGCACTTCGTTGGCCAGCCAAGCCGTACCTTTATCGGTGAGGTCGCACGAGTTGAGTTTCTCGTCGACGACGAAGTAGAGCGGCTCGATGGCTTCAGGCATGTGGCGGTTGTTGTTCTCCATGTAGTACTCTTCCGTCTTGAGCATACCAGCCTTGATACCCTCCTCAGAGAGATATTTGATGAGCGGCTTGTTCTTCGGCAGCGACTTGTGCGAGCGGTAGAGGCTGAGGAATCCTGCATCGAGCAGTTCCTGGCCTTCCTTCTTCTTGCCTTCTTCAATGAGACGGTTTCCCTCAGTAATCTTCTGCTTGGCATCAGAGAGGAACTGCGTGGCCAGCTGGCGCTGAACGCCTACGAGCTTCTCCACCAGCGGCTGGTATTGTTCGAACATCTGGTCGTCGCCGTTGGGTACGGGACCAGAGATAATCAGCGGCGTACGGGCATCGTCGATCAAGACGGAGTCTACCTCGTCGACGATTGCATAGTTGTGACGACGCTGAACGAGGTCGTCGGGCGAGATGGCCATGTTGTCGCGCAGATAGTCGAAGCCGAACTCATTGTTCGTACCGAAGGTGATGTCGGCGCGGTAGGCTTTGCGGCGCTCTGGTGAGTTGGGGCGGTGCTTGTCGATACAGTCAACGGAGAGTCCGTTGAACATATAGAGCGGTCCCATCCACTCGGAGTCACGCTTGGCCAGATAGTCGTTGACGGTGACCACGTGTACGCCGTTGCCTGTCAGGGCATTGAGGAATACGGGCAGTGTAGCTACGAGCGTCTTACCTTCACCCGTTGCCATCTCGGCTATCTTACCTTGGTGGAGCACCTCACCACCGAAGAGCTGCACGTCGTAGTGCACCATTTCCCACTTCAGGTCGTTGCCACCGGCTGTCCAGTGGTTGTGGTAGTAGGCTTTGTCGCCATCGATGCTGATGAAGTCGTTGCGGGGGTCGCCAGCCAGTTCGCGGTCGAAGTCAGTGGCTGTCACTACCGTTTCCTCGTTCTCGGCGAAACGCCGTGCTGTCTCCTTGACGATGCTGAAAGCCACCGGCATCACCTCGTTGAGTGCTTTCTCATAGATTTCGAGCACTTCCTTGTCAATCTTGTCTATCTGATTGAAGATAGCCTCACGCTCGTCGATGGGGGTTTCTTCTATCTTCGCTTTGAGCTCTTCTATCTGAGCCTTCTGCTCTTTGGCAGAGTCTTGAACATACGCCTGAATCTCTTTTGTCTTGGCGCGCAACTGGTCGTTGTCGAGGGCCTGAATCTCAGGATACGCCTTCTTTACTTGCTCCACAAGAGGCTGGATGAGCTTCATGTCGCGTGTAGACTTGTCTCCGAACAATGACTTCAAAAAACTATTTAATCCCATTGATAAATTATACTATTTACGAATTTACTGTTTACGATATTGTTTTGATATTATAAAAACCGTGCAAAGTTACGAATAAAAAAACGTAAACCTTGCAAATTTCACTTTATTTAAAAGTTTATAGGAAAGGTTTATAAGGGTTGGGCCGAACAAGCGTTGGGAGCCCTGATATGAATAGTAGTAGCGATGGTGGGTGCCAGACGGTCGATGGTGACGGGTTGCACGATCTGTTGTGGTTCGGCTCCCTGCCGATAGATGATGATGGGGAAGTGGATGGCACGTGAGTCTACCTGATATTGATCTTGGTTCTCTTCGTTGACGAGCTTCCATCCTGGTGCGATGTCTACGACTATCTGTCCGCCCACGGTGACGTTCATGCCGTTGCGAATCAGTTCGGCGTTGCTGTTCTGCGAAGCCTGCAGGCTCTGTATGGTATAGGCGTTGCGGATGCCTTCGCACTGCAAAAGAAAAGATTGAGACAGACTTAATATCTCGTTGATTTTAAGTCTTTTCTGTTCAATATCCTTAACATTCAGATAAATCTGATTTCTACTGCATCCATCTACGTAGCGGTCGCTCCCGTAGAGGGCTCCGAGATAGAGGTTGAGCAGGTTGGCCGTGCGGTTGATGTAGACCGTCCCGGTGGGTACGCGGAAGTGGTCGTAGTCGTCGGTTGGTTCGTCGACATAGCCCGTGCTGGTGATGAAAAACACCACATTCTGCGGTCCTGCTTTATGCTCGATGGTGGCAATGAGGTCGGCCAGTTGACGGTCAAGGTTGATATAGGTCTTTGTCACCTCTTCCTGCCAGGTGGACTTCTTTTTCTTGTCCATCACGGAGGAAGCATCGAGCGTAATATTCAGCATATCTGGCACGTCGTCAGTACCCATACCGGTCTTCTCCATGCAAAGGATGGCGAGGTTGGTCAGCTCGGTGATCTCTTCAAACTCGGTCTTCTTCTTTTTCTTCCGCTCTGGCGACTTATTGTAGGTCGAGAGCCATTCGGGTGCAGCTTTCATATAATAGGTCGAGCTGCACCAGTTGCCGGTGTATGGGTCTTTCCACAGTGCTCCATCGGCAGCATGCCCAGCCGAAAGGATGGCTGCATCGCGGTTCTTCGAGAGGCCGTAGACGATGGCACGTCCGCCTGTCTTCACCTTCAGCTCGTCGCCGATGGTAGATGTGAGGATGTTGCGCGGCGATGGGCGGTCGACGGTTTTTGTACCCACCTGCTCCTTATCGTCGGTGCTTCCCATGGGCTGTATGGTGGTGCGGTTGAGCCATCGGTTGCCGATGATGCCGTGATAATAGGGTGTCGTGCCCGTCATAATGGTAGCGATGGCACTCGAACGGTCAACGGGCGTGAAGGGATAACTGACATTTTGGTAGACAATGCCCTCGGCCATGAGTTTTCGGAAACCGTCGGTTCCGAAATACGGTGTGAGCTGGTCGATATAGTCGGTGGTAAGCTGGTCGATAGCAATATTGACAACCAGTCGCGGCGTCAGCTGTTTGGCTGTCTGTGCCTCTATCGAGGCAGCTATCATGGCCAGCAATGTGGCGGTAAAGTATCTTTTGCTCATGGGCGTTAGGGTTGATGTTTTCTTTACAAAGATTGTGCCAAAGTGGATGAGATGACGCGGCGAAACCGCGTCGTGCCCAACAAGGATCGTCAGAGGCAGAAGTGGCAGGTGGCGCTTGGTGCTCCTTTTACGGAAGCTATGGCTATGTAGCAGCCTCTTGCGAGACAGGTCAGAGGAACTATGGCCTTGCCGCCGTGTAAGACGGCGGTCTCGGTATGTATGAGGAGTCCAGCCTCGTTATAGAAGCAGACATCGGCTGTTGCAGCAGGATGGGCAGCGTGTTCCACGACGAGCGAGTTTCCGACGTAGCGGAGCTTGATTGTTGTCTCTTTGTCGAAGACCTCTATGCCGTTGATGGATGTTGCTTCCTGAGCAGACAGATAGGACGTGCGGATGTTCGGTTTACCGATGGTTGGTACATTCATCCGATAGATGTCCTTGCAGCCGTCGGGATAGCGGCCGATGGTTGTCTGATCGTCGTGTACCGTGTAGGCAAAAGTCTGCGTCCACGAATCGTCGGCAGCCGTGAGGCAAACATATCCGCCGCTCTTCGAAAGCTTGAAAGGGGCATGCAGCTGGCTTCGCCCCCCTACTCCATCGCACCAGACGACGCGATGGCCTCTGGCAGGCAGGATATAGCTTGCATCGGCTATCGATACCTCTTGTCCGAATACGAAGAGGTGGCGGTTGGTGGAATCGTTGCTGAGGTACATCCCCTTGAGGTCGACATCGCTGTCAGTTGTGTTGTAAAGTTCTATCCAGTCGCTGCGCTTGAAGAGGTCGTTGACATAGCTGTTGTTGGCAGCACTCACTTCGTTGATCATCACTCCGTACACCCCTGCCGCTTTGCGCTCCGTGTCGTCGAGAGCGACGAATACGGGAGCAAGCGTGGTATAGGCTTCAGGCACCTCGTAGCGCGGCCCTTCAGTCACCGTACTTCCTGTCTGCGGGTCTTTCCATCCGGCGAAGCGCATGCCAGCCGGTGCTATAGCTTCCACCGTCATGGGTGAGAAGAACCATCCGTGATACTCACCGTGAGGTACCACCAGGCCGTTCATCAGCACCATTCCCTCATCGTTGCTATAGATGTGCAGACGGTAGGCTTCCGCATCTTGAAGTCGTGCCAGCCCGAACTTCTTCAGGAAGTTGGCATAGCTGTTGGAATAAGGAACGAGCCATTTGTCGATATAGTCTACCATGAACTGAGCCGACTCGCCCTGCGCCCGAAGGTCGTTCTCGATGCGGTCGCGTGCTTCGCCGGTGAGCCGTTTTGTCAGCTCCGGCCTGAAGACACTTCCTCCCATGAGGCAATAGGTGTCGATAAACTGTCGGCGGAAGCTGTCGTTCTCCAACAGGTTGAAGAAGAGCGTCGTCATCTGCCATCCGGCAAAATTCTCGCTGAGCCAGTCGCTCACCATCCCATATTTATTGAATGCGGCATCAAGGTCGAACAAGACGATGCGGAAAGGCCCTCCGTAGTGATGCCGGAACCACTTCATGTTGTTCCGTATCCAGTCGTTGTTGCCGATATAGAGCTCGAGGGCCATATAGTTGATATACTCATCGACGTCGAGCAACTGGCGGATGAGGGCATAGCTTTGTTCGTCGGCAGCGCTGAACGAAAGATGGTAGAGCCGGTCGAAGGCCACGCGGTCGCCTTGTGTGACGATGAGCGTATCGGGTTCTTCGGCCTCAAACATGTCTATCTCTTCTTCGTCCCATCCGTGATTGGCAAAGACATAATGCTTGTTGTTGGGTTCGCGCATGTCGATGACCCCCTGATACTGTCCGTTGACGAAATGGGCAACGGGCTGGTAGCCCTGCATCTCGACATCGATACCCGAATAGTGGATGATATAGCTCAGAAAGCTATCCTTGAAGCGTTCGGCCGGACGGCCTTC
>JAGBLC010000065.1 GCA_017635615.1 Prevotella sp. | reverse complement strand
TTTGCACATAGCTAAGGAATGAAGTATCTTGTTTTGTAGCTATTACAAAGGTACTGATTTTTGGGGACTTACCCAAATATTCCTTAGCTTTTTTCGTGTCTGAAACTAAGCTTTTGAATCAAATGCTAAAGTTGAGTTATACTAAAAAAGCAGAGAGTATAGCTGCAAATACAAACAATAAACAGTTGAAACACAAAATATACGAATCTCTTTCGTATTTTAACAGTGTTGCTTACAAAGAAGATATTGCTTACGATTATGCCAAGCATGCTCTTGATTTAGCTAAACAATTGGGCGATAAGGAGAAAGAGGCCATAGCATACATTTATTTGGCGGCCGACTATTCAGAAATGGGAATGATGGATAGTTTAGCATTTTGTATTCAACAATGTCAGCCGCTCATTAATTTCCTAAAAGATGGAGAGAAGACCTATCTCTATACAAGGATGGGAGAGCTTTATGCTGATGACGAGCCAGAACTGGCAAAGAGTTATCTGAAGAAAGCAATAGCTATCCATCCGCAGTCGTGGACGCTCCGCGCTCTGTCTGACATTTACACGAAGGAAAACAGCATAGCTGAAGCCAATAAGGTATGGGACATGGCCGTGGCATTCAAAGGCGGAACAAAAGCAAGAACTTCCATCTTGAAAGCCATGCGCGGTCACTATGCACAGATCAAAGATTTTCAGAAGGCCAACACTGTGGCAGACAGTATTATAGCGTTGCAGCAACGATATTACGAAGACCAAGAGCGTGACCGGATAGCTGAGATTCAGGCGAAGTACGACAAGGAACAGGCTGTGGTACTGTTCCGTGCGAAATACGCGAAGTGGATATCGGCTGCCATCATCATGTTGCTGCTCGTCATCAGTGTTTTGCTCTACAAGAACTATCGTGGCATGAAGGCAGAAAAAGAACTGGCCGAACAGGAACGCGACTTGGAACATCTGAGGCAAGAACGTTGCGAGCTGAATGAAGAGAAACGGCAGAATGAAGAGGAGCGAAGCCGGCTGGAGGAAAAGATTGCCGAACTGAGGGGCTATGAGCAGCAGACTGCCGATCTGCAACGGCAGTTGGACGAGACGAACAAGCAGCTCGACGACATCGGAACAAAGGAGACAGAACATAAGAAGGAGATAGAACACCTGCAACAGAAAATCAACGACCTCGGCGCGCGCCACTCTGGAATCCTGGCGCGAGGCAAGGAGCTTTACGGCCAGATAGAACAGGGAGGCTCCACGATAGCATGGTCACGCAACGACTTTGTCGACTATATCGAATACTACAAACTGCTTGACATCAGCTTTATCAACCATCTTGAAACCGACTACGACGGCTTGTCGCCCAAATACACCTTTTTCGCCCTGCTCGAACAGCAAGGAAAGACCGACGAACAGATCATGAACATCATGGGCATCAGCGAGAACACCATGCGCTCCACACGTTCGCGCATACGCGGCAAACAGATAAGCCCGACGGCATGAGCTGTCTAAAGAAAACTTAAATTGTTGGCTCGACTGGCGGCTAAGTCGCTCCTTTTGTGTACTTTTGCACGTCATTACAAAACAACAAGATAAGATGAACCCTATTTTCATTGCAGGACCCTGCGTCATCGAGTCGGAAGAGCTGCTCAGCACCGTAGGCGCCGAGCTGAAACGCATCAACGACCGCCTGGGCACCGACATCATCTTCAAGGCTTCGTTCGATAAGGCCAACCGCACAAGCATACGCTCCTTCCGCGGACCGGGCTTGGAGCGCGGCTTGCAGATGCTCAGCGACGTGAAGAGCCGCTATGGCCTGAGAATACTCACCGACATCCACGAGAGCTGGCAGGCACAGCCCGTGGGCGAAGTTTGCGACGTGCTGCAGATTCCGGCCTTCCTCTGCCGACAGACCGACCTGCTCGTGGCCGCAGCGCGCACGGGACGTACGGTGAACATCAAGAAAGCACAGTTCCTCTCGGGTCGCGACATGCGATACCCCGTGGAGAAAGCGCTCGACAGCGGTGCCACAGAGGTGTGGCTCACCGAGCGGGGTAACTGCTTCGGCTACAACAACCTGGTGGTGGACTTCCGTAACATACCCGACATGCTCGACATCGTGCCGACAGTCGTCATGGACTGTACCCACAGCGTGCAGCGGCCAGGAGCCGGCGACGGCAAGACATCGGGCGACCGACGCTTCGTGCCCGCCATGGCCTTGGCAGCGAAGGCGTTCGGGGCGACAGGCTACTTCTTCGAGGTGCACCCCAATCCCGACCAGGGACTGAGCGATGCCGCCAACATGCTGGAGCTCAGCAAGCTGGAAAGCCTCATCGAAAGGTTAGCATTATGATTAAGCATTAAGCATTATGAATAGTATTAAGGATTACGCCATACAGTGCATCAAGGACGAGACGCAGGCTGTGCTTAACCTGATACCACAGCTCACCGACGACTTCGAACAGGCCGTCCGACTGATGTACCACTGTCAGGGAAAAGTCATCGTCACCGGTGTCGGCAAGAGCGGCCACGTGGGCGCAAAGATTGCAGCAACACTGGCCAGCACGGGCACGCCGGCCTTCTTCATCAACCCCTTGGACGTGTTCCACGGCGACCTCGGCGTGATGACGCCGAGCGACGTGGTGCTGGCCATCAGCAACAGCGGCCAGACCGACGAGCTGCTGCGCTTCATACCGATGGTGCTCCACATGAACGTGCCCATCATCGCCATGACGGGCAACGCCGAATCGCTCCTCGCAAAATATTCCACCTGCACCATCAGCACATGGGTGGAGCGCGAGGCCTGTCCGCTGAACCTCGCCCCGACGAGCAGCACAACGGCACAGCTCGTCATGGGCGACGCGCTGGCGGTGGCCCTGATGCAGGTGCGCGGCTTCAAACCGAAAGACTTCGCGCAGTTCCATCCCGGCGGTTCGTTGGGTCGCCGACTGCTCACCACAGCCCAAGATGTGATGCACCACGACGACCTGCCCATCGTCCCGAAGGAGATGCACCTCGGCGAAGCCATCATCCTTGTGAGCAAGGGGAAGCTGGGGCTGGGTGTCTCGTTAGAGAACGACCGCGTTGTAGGACTCATCACCGATGGCGACATTCGCCGTGCGATGGAGAAGTGGCAGGCTGAGTTCTTCAACCGCACCGTCGAGGATATCATGACCCGCACGCCGAAATGTGTCTCGCCATCGACGAAGATCACGGAGATACAGAAGATCATGCAGGCCAACAAGATACACACCGTGCTCGTCGTCGACGACGACAACCACCTGCTCGGTGTTGTAGACCACTACCGGTGTATGGTTTAAGAAGGTTGAAGGAAGAAGGACGAAGGTTGATGTGTTCCTTCGGAAGGAGGAAGGACGAAGGTTGATGTGTTCCTTCGGAAGTATGATGGATAAAGTATGAAGTATGAAGGATTAAGGATCAAGGGCATGGCCTGTACGTTGAGTAGGCAGCGATTGTGTCGCTGCATCATGGCTGTTGCCCTCTGTGCTGCGTGCCTGCCCCTGCAGGCTCAGACCTCTGACTCGCTCATCGTCAGCCAGCTGCGCGAGCAGGGTGTCAGCTTCTCGCATAACAACAGCGTGACGCTCCTCACCAGCGGTCAGGAGAAGTTCGACGACATGTTTGCCGCCATCCGGCAAGCGCGCAAAAGCATCCACTTAGAGTATTTCAACTTCCGCAACGACTCTATTGCGCGCCTCTTGTTCGACCTCTTGGCCGACAAGGTGAAAGAGGGCGTGGAGGTAAGGGCCTTGTTCGACGGCTTCGGCAATTCGTCGAACAACCAGCCGCTGCAAAAGAAACACGTGAAAAGCATCCGCGACCGCGGCATCGAGATCTACGAATACAACCCCGTCCGTTTTCCCTGGATAGACGACATCTTCAACCGCGACCACCGCAAGATTGTCGTCATCGACGGGCAGATAGCCTATACCGGCGGGATGAACGTGGCCGACTATTATATAAAAGGTACGGAGATGGTGGGCTCGTGGCGCGATATGCACTGCCGCATCGAAGGCGACGAGGTGAACACGCTGCAGGACATCTTCCTGCGGATGTGGAACAAGGTGGCCAAGCAGAACGTTGCTGGGCCGCAATATTTCAGAAGCCAGCAGCCGGAAAACTCGTTCGACGACCCGTTCGGAGAGTACGAAAGCCGCTTCTACGGACTGAAACCCGACACCTGCCCGACGGCGGGACATAAGATGGTGGGCATCATCAACCGCGAGCCTCGCACGAGCAACAAGATTATCCGCCGGTTCTATCTCGATGCCATCAACGACGCTCAGGACAGCATCTATCTCATCAACCCCTACCTGACACTCAACCACAAGCTGAAGAAAGCCCTCAAACGAGCTATCCGACGCGGGGTGAAGGTCAGCGTGATGGTATCGCAGAAGAGCGACATCCCGCTGACGCCCGACTGCGTCTTCTACAACGTCCACAAGCTGATGAAGCAGGGCGCCGAGGTTTGGATCTACCAGCCTGGCTTCCACCATACGAAGGTCATCATGGTGGACGGCCGTTTCTGCACCGTAGGGAGTGCCAACCTCAACAGCCGCAGCCTGCGGTGGGACTACGAGGAGAATGCCGTCATCGTCGACCCCTGCACCACGCAAGAGCTTACCAACCTGTTTATAGCCGACAAAAAAGACTCTTTCCGCCTGACGAAAGAGTCTTGGAACCAATGGCGCACGCCATGGAAGAAGTTTGTAGGATGGTTCGCCCATCTGTTGGCACCATTCCTCTGATAAAAAGGCACCCCATCCTCCTGTTTCCTCTGATTAGTGGTTGTCCCACGTATCCTTGCGCTTGTTCAGCACACTGAGGAACATATACCTTGTGTTGCTATAGCCCGACGTGTCGTAGAGCGAATAGTAGGTCTCCTTCTGTCGGCCGTCCTCCCAAAGATCCATCAGATAGTAGGTCAGCTCGGCCACACCATTGGAGTAAGCCCCAAGGATGTTACGGTAAAGCACGAAGTTGAACACCACGTCGTGTTCGGCACCGTTGTATTCCAGGTCGTCAAAGGTCACTGACAGCGGGTAGACGCCAAACTGTACGATGCCCTGATGGAACGCTCCGATATAGAACTTCATCTGCAGGCGCTGGTCGGGTTGTCCGACGACAGCCTTGTAGATGGCCGAGTCGCCCACGCAGCGTGCCAGCAGCTTGGCAGGGATGCCCGAGATGTTGATGAGCGAGTCGCCCACACCCAGAATCTGTGCCGTCACGGCTACGGAGTCGGCCTTATAGCCGTTGCCCTCGATGTTGAAATAATAAGTCTTGCCGGTGTACGAGCCAGCCATCTCTGTCAGATACCGCTGATAGGTTGCCTGGTCCATCACCTCCTGGTTGTCGTCGTCGTCATCGCTGAGACACGAGGTCGTTGTCGTCGCAACGACGGCTGCCATCAGCAGCCATAACCATGAATAAAGCTTCTTCATTCTTCTTATGTTTCTAAATTATACATTTCTCTCTCCTCACTCCTCACTCCTCTCTCCTCGAACGAACTAAATCCTCTTGCTCTCGCCTTGGAGCAGGTTCATAAACTCTTCGCGCGTCTTCGCCTGGTTGAAGGCGCCGCAGAAGTCGCTCGTCGTGGTGATGGCGTTCTGCTTCTCCACGCCGCGCATCTGCATGCACATGTGCTTGGCCTCGATGACGACCATCACGCCCAGGGGGTGAAGTGTCTGCTCGATACATTCGCGTATCTGCTGTGTCAGCCTCTCCTGCACCTGCAGTCGGTGGCTGTAAATGTCGACGACACGGGCTATCTTGCTCAGTCCCGTGATATATCCGTTGGGGATATAGGCCACATGCGCCTTGCCGTAGAAGGGTATCATGTGGTGTTCGCACATCGAGAAGAAGTCGATGTCCTTGACGATGACCATCTGGTTGTACTTCTCTTCGAACAGAGCGTCGGTAAGCACCTTGTGGGCATCCTGCGTATAGCCGCGGGTCAGTATCTGCATGGCCTTGGCCACACGCATTGGCGTCTTCTGGAGTCCTTCACGCTCGGGGTCTTCTCCTAACAGTTCGAGCACACTGCGATAGTGCGAGGCCAGCTCGTCAAGGCCTTCGCGAAATTCTATTTCTGGATTCATGATAATTACGATTAGTTGGCCACTGATATCTTTCCTTTCACGATGACAGCCTGCTTATAGCCCATCGCCTTCACCTGCTTGAGAATCTTCTCCGCCTCGGCGTAGGTTCTGAAGTTGCCCATGCGGCATATCCATCGCGGCGAATAGAAATGGGTGTAGACGGGCTGTCCGGGGAAGGCCGTCTTCATGGCACCCTGTATCTGTTCCGCCTTGATGCGGTCGGCACGGGTGTTGCCGCCACTGAACACCTGCACGCGGTAGCCGTTCACCTTGCGCGTGTTGGTCATCACCTTCTTGCGGGTGTCGACGACGGTCTCTGTCGTTGTCGTGGTTGATGCCTCCTGATGGCTCACCGTCTCGGGCTTCTTGGTCTCAGGGGCTGTGGCCGTCGTGGTGGCGGCGGGCGTCGTGACAGCTTCTTCCTTGCCGTTGACAAGCTCGTTAATCTCTGCGCTCTGGCTTACCGTCACCTTTCCTTCGCCCTGCCTTTCCTTCGTCAGGTCGTCGAGAAATTTCTGTGCGTTGGCATGGAGGCCAACACACAGAAGTAGCAATGCTATGTTCAGAAATCTTTTCATTCTTGATGATGGATTAGGTCCAAACAGCGAGATCCTGTTTAGTTCCAAGCGTCGATGATGCCCTTGAAGTCGGCACACTTCAGCGAAGCGCCGCCGATGAGGCCACCGTCGATGTCGGGCTTGGCGAACAATTCGGGGGCGTTGCTGGCCTTGCAGCTGCCGCCATAGAGGATGCTGGTGTCGTCGGCCACAGCCTGTCCGTACTTCTCAGCTATGATGCTGCGGATATAGGCATGTATCTCTTCAGCCTGCTCTGCCGTGGCTGTCTTTCCCGTTCCGATGGCCCAGATGGGCTCGTAGGCGATGACAATCTTGCGGAAGTCGTCCTCGCTGAGGTTGAAGACGCTTCCTTCGAGCTCGGCCTTGACCACCTCGTTCTGGCGGTTGGCTTCGCGCTCTTCCAGGCTCTCGCCGATGCAGAAGATCACCTTCAGCCCGTTCTTCAGGGCCAGCATCACCTTCTCGCGGAGCACCTCGGGTGTCTCCTTATAGTATTCGCGGCGCTCCGAGTGGCCGAGGATGACGTATTGTGCACCCGTCGACTTCACCATCTCTGCCGACACCTCGCCGGTGAAGGCACCTTTCTCCTTGTTGGCACAGTTCTCGGCACCGAGTCCGATGATGTCCTGATTGAGGAATTGTGCGATGCTGGCCAGATGGATGAACGGAGTGCAGATCACTACGTCGCAATTTGGCTTCTCGGCTGTCAGCGTGTCGTTGAGCTCTTTGGCAAGAGCGATACCGTCTTGCAGGTTCATGTTCATTTTCCAGTTACCTGCTACAATTTTCTTTCTCATCTTCTTTTACCTATTAAATTTGTTTAAGTGAATTCTTCTTTTCCTCAGGTTCCACAGCCTGTCCACCACGATGAGCAGCACCAGCGGCAGGGCGAACCACAACAGAATGACGACAAGCTTGCGGGCTGCCTGATTGCCGGGCAGATGGCCGATGGCCAGTTTCTCCAAAGGCTGTGCCGCCTCTTCGGGTGTCAGGGTGGGCAGCATGTTGTGGCTCCACTTGCGGATGATGGTGCCATCTTTCATCAGCAACAGGCCAGGGTTGCTGCGAACGATGGTCTTCAGCGTTATCTCGTCCGTTTGGCAGAACGTGTACTCAGCTCCGGTGAGGTCTATCCAATGGTTGATGCCCGTCTCGTTGCTGGCCGTCAGGCATAAGAATGGATATCCATGTTGCTCGGCATACTGGCTGAGTTGGTCTATCTCGCCAAAGCTGGCATCGCTGGCCTTCTCTAAATGGGGTGAGACGAGCAGGAAGGTATAGCCCTTGCTGCCGACGACATCTTCTGTGATGTCGGCACCTTCGTCGGTTGTCACGATGCTGAAGTCGTGGATGGGTGGTATGTAGCCTTCGCTTGTCTGCACGGTGCGGCTGTCGACGAAGGTCCATGTAGAGTCGGGGTAGTTGTCGAGTGTGAACTCCTTGATGACGCCGTCTTTCTTCATGATGAAGGTGGTCTCAAACTGCGGTTGCTCCTCACCCTCTGGGATGACCATTCCCTGGCGTATGTCGGCCCCGATATGGTAGGGGCGGAAGTCGAACAGCGGCAGGTCGTAGAGGCACCACACGCTGCACAGGATGATGAACAGCGCAGAATAGTTTTTCACTATCCACTGATTGGTACGGCTCACGAAGCGCATCATCTGCAGCGGATGTGCCGCCACGACGAGCGAGCAGCCCAGCAGAACGATGTTCTTCAGGAAGGTCTGTGCATTGGAGAGCCTGACGGCGTCACCGAAGCATCCGCAGTCGCTCACGGGATTGGCCACCCAGAGCCAGAGCGAGACGGCAGTCATGAAGAGCATGAACACCACGATGATGCGCGACACCGCACGACGGTTGATGGCGAAGAGCAGCAAGATGCCAAGACAGAACTCCAAGGCCGACAGTCCCACCGAAGCTGTCAGGGCCAGCCAGTCGGGCATCAGGTCCTCCAGTTCCAGGGCTGCGAAGTAGTCCTGAATCTTATATTGTGTACCCATCGGGTCGATGGCCTTGACGAATCCCGAGAAGATAAACGTCAACGCCACCACAAATCGGCATATATTTACGAATACTTTTTTCAACTTGTCTATCTGTCAATTTGTCTACTCTTCTACTTGTCAACTCGTCAACTTAATCGCGCCGAACACGGCATAATTGATGATGTCCATATAGTTGGCATCGATGCCCTCGCTGACGAGCGTCTGCCCGCCCAGGTCTTCTATCTCCTTGATGCGCTGCAGCTTGGTGAGGATGAAGTCGGTGTAGCTTGTGACGCGCATCTCGCGCCATGCCTCGTCGTAGTCGTGGTTCTTCTTCGTCATCAGCGTCAGCGCCTCGCCGGCCCATTGGTCGTAGAGCGTCATGGCCTCCTGGGGCGTGATGTCCACCGTGTCGACGAAGCCACGGTCGAGCTGGATGAGCCCCACGATGCCGTAGTTGATCAGGGCGAGGAACTCGGGGCGGATGCCTTCACCCACCATGTTCACCTGTTTCAGCTCCAGGCTGCGTATGCGCTTGGCCTTGATGAAGAGCTGGTCGGTGAGCGCCGTAGGGCGCAGGATGCGCCACGAGGCACCATAGTCGTGCAGCTTCTTTTCGAAGATTTCGCGACACTCTTTTATGACGGTTCGGAACTCCTGTTCCGTTTTCTTCAGATCTTTTTCCATCTCTCAATGTTCAATGTTCAATGAACAAACCACTTTGCAGTAGGAGGCGACGTGTCTCACGTCGTAATCTGGCAGATTGTTGCGACGTGTCTCACGTCGTAATCTGGCAGATTGTTGCGACGTGTCTCACGTCGTAATCCCGCATATTGTTGCGACGTGAGACACGTCGCCTCCTACTTGTGCGCTGCAAAGTTACACATTTTCTTTTAAATACATGAAATATTACGGAACATTAACGTCTGACACGCCTCACATAGCGAATTTTTGCACACTCCGTGTCGAACTGCACCTGCAGCGAGTCGCGCAGCTGCCGCAGACGGTTCACGCGCTCGTACATCTCAATAGTGCCCGTTCCCGCCTCGTGAGCCTTGTCGGCTTCTGCCTTCCGCAGCTCGTATTCTGCCTTTACCCGCTGCAGCTCCTCGTCGAGTTGCTCCACGGCCTGCTGCGAAGCCTCTATCGTGGAGTCCTGCTTGTGCGTGAGCGCTGCCTTGCGTTGCTCTATTTCACGCTGCAGCTGTTCGTGTTTGCTCTGGCAGGCTGTCAGCAGGAAAGCGAGGGCAGCCAGGCAGATAGCTGTTTTCTTCTTCATATCAGAATGTATAGTTGAAACCGAGCGAGGCGTACTCCTTAAACTGCCAGTAGCCATGTTTGTCGTCGCGCGACGTAGCATCGTCGAAGCGTGGGTAGAGGAAGAGGTTGCTCGAGATGTATTTGTTGAACTTGAAGGTGAAGGTGTTCTCCCATTCTATCTCAGCGCGGTCGTAGGCCGTGAAGCCGTAGAGGCGCGTCTTCCACGAGATGTTGTCGGAGAACTTCCACGTCAGGTCGATGGTGGTCATCGAACCGAAGTTGCTCAGCGTGTGGTGGCCTTCGTCGAGACCGAAAGTCTTCGACAGCGACAGACGGTCTACATAGCGGAAGTTGTAGGCAAGGGGCGAGAGTTGTATGCTGCCCGTCAGCTTTTTGTCGAACCACGATACGTCGTAGTTCATACCGATGGAGATGTTCAGGTTGAAGGGCGACATGAAGTCGCTGTAGGTGAAGATATCGTTATTCTTATAGCCGCGCATGAACTGCGTGTAGGCCAGCACGTTGAGCGTGTAGTACCAGTGCTTGGTGGCCTGCAGTCCGAACTTGCTGGTCAGTCGGAGCAGGTCTTCCGACGACTTCAGCGAGTGGATGGAGTCGGCACGCGAGGTCTGGAAGCCCAGCTTCGCCTCCAGTTTGTTGTCCCACTTCACCTTTTGCTTGTTGTTGTAGTTGGCCTCCAGGACGCCGCTGGCCACCATGGCATAGTTGCTCTCACCGCCCTTGTACCAGTTGCCGCTGACGTAGTTCTGCAGGAACTGCAGGTAGTAGTCGCCCTTGATGGTCCAGAAGTTGGGCTTCTCCACGACGACATCAACGGGAGCATCTTCCACCTCCTGAGGTACGCTGACGGTCTTTTCCACATATTTCACCTCATGACGGATAGGGCTCATGATTTGTTCCTTCACCGCTCCGGCATCGTGCAGCCCCGTCTCAGTGCTTTCCACCAGGTCGGGGTTGTTGAGATAGAGGTTCATCAGCGTTGCGTTCACCTCCTGGTCTTCTGCCGACATGGCCGGCAGGCTCATCGAGAGTTTCTGGTTAGAGACGCTGTGGAAGAATGTCGTGGGAGCGAAGAGCTGGTATCTGTTGTAGGCCGACAGCGTGGGACGGGCTGTTTTTGCCGTGTCGAGATAGTGTCGGTAGGCTCGCAGCGAGTCGACATATTGTGAAATACTTGTCTGGGCCGTCATGGAGAGCAAGCCCAATGCTGCTATTGCTGTTGCAAAAATTCTCTTGTTCATAGTTGCTGTTGTTTATATTGTTAAGAAAAAAGTTGAAACGGAATGTCAGCGATTCGTCACATCAGCGTCCACCCTGGGCATTGCACCCCGTCGTGAATGCGATGTTCGTCGTTCTCATAGGCAAACCACTGCTTGGGAGCGATGACCTGCTTCTGCTGATTGTTGTTCAGAAAAGCCGCCCACCAGCTGTAGGTGCTGTTGGCGATGATCTGATGCTTGCACGAAGCCATGAGTTGCATGTCCCAGTGGCAGCCACGGCCTACGACGGGATTCCAGTCGATGAGGCGGTAGTTGGCATGGGGCATGTTCTGTCGGACCCATTCGGGATTGTCGGTGAAAACGTAGAATTGCGGGTTGCCTATCCTGCGTCGCATCTCTTCGAAGGCGCGTTCGTAATACTCTGGCAGGCATGTCTTTGCGAACCACGGCAACCGCTGGTAGTCGTGGCCCTTGCGCACATGTACGGCTACCGACTCCACCTCGCTCATCTCGCGGATGAGTCCGCGGTTGACGCCGTCTTTCATGGTCGAGAAGCGGAAACTGCGTCTCACCTGGTCGGCCACATCCAAGACCATGGGTACATTCTGAAAGACCCCCATCAGATAGTGGTAGCGGCGGAGCTCGTCGTCCGAGCAGATGGTCATCGCATCCTTATGGTAGTGAACGCTTGTGGTGCATGGCAGAGCGTGTCGTCTGAACTTTGCTATCCATCCTGTCCCGCCGCCATAGCGCAGCAGCATCCCCTTTGTGGCTTGGCGCAAAGGAGCTTGTGGGAAGACGTGCTTCCAGTCTACGCGCTCGTGTTCGCCTTCCAATACGCCACAATAGTCGATGTAGGCATCGACTCCCCGCTGGCGAAGATACAGATAGTAGCTGTATTGGAACATTCTGTTGGCCAGCCCCCAGCTCATTCTGATAATGGTTGGCATGTCTTTTTTTATAGATTTTTTTGAATGATCTGCAAATTTACAGCTATTCGTCCACACTTCCCAATATACCATTTATTTATTGTGTTTTTTTAAGGATTTATAACTCGCTCTGCGGGAAAAAGAATCGGCGCGAGACCACAGGGAGATTCTTCCGTCAGTCAATGTGCCAATGTAGGAGGTCACGCTTCCCAGCGTGACAACTGCCAAGTTTGCCACCTCTGTGCTGGTGCGGGCGGAAACGCTGTTCCTCCCCTGCGGCAGCCATCCAATTGTCAAGATAATTCAGAAAACACCCTATGTAGGATTCGCGTATTTGCGCACAGGAAGATGCTTGGCCGCAAATATCGCCAAAATGAGCGATTTGGGTAAATGCTTAAAACAGAGGCGTTTGGAGTGATTCGTTTCCGAGATCTTATGTTTTCTGGATGTAAAGTATGGCATATTGGGTCGCAAAAAGCGTCATATTGGGTTGCAATCTGCGTCATATTGGGCACCAATTTGCCGCATATTAGCCACCAATATGCGGCAAATAAACGCCAAAAAGGTGGTTCTTGAGCTTCCGAAGAGCAAAAAATGGTCTGGAAAAGGCAGTTTTCTGGTTGTCGCGCTGTGTAGAATGCCAAAAAATGTTGATGGTGTTTTGTAAAGATAATTCACATTTTGCGGAAGGGCGTATGGTGGCGTCGTACTGACAATCTGTCGCTTTCTGACACGGTTGTGACACGGTCTGGCAGACGGCGCGGTCGTTGGCACAGAGTTTGTCAAGATGTGGTTGGAATTTAAAAACAACCATTAAAAAATATATCATTATGAACATCAAACCATTAGCAGACAGAGTTCTGATTGCCCCGGCAGCAGCCGAGGAGAAGATTGGCGGTATCATCATTCCTGATACAGCAAAAGAGAAGCCCTTGCGCGGTAAAGTTGTTGCTACCGGTAACGGCACGAAAGACGAAGAGATGGTCCTCAAGGAGGGCGACGAAGTGCTCTATGGCAAGTATGCCGGCACAGAGTTGGAATTTGGCGGCGAGAAGTATCTCATGATGCGCCAGTCGGACGTGCTCGCCGTGATCGGGTAGTCTGACAAATCGTCAATATAACCAGAATCGTCAATCAATCATCAATAGAAAACGTAAATAATTATGGCAAAAGATATCAAATTTAATATGGATGCCCGCGATCTGCTCAAGAATGGTGTCGATCAGCTGGCCAACGCAGTGAAGGTAACCCTCGGCCCGAAAGGTCGTAACGTCATCATCGAGAAGAAGTTCGGTGCTCCGCAGATTACAAAGGACGGTGTCACCGTGGCAAAGGAAATAGAACTGGAGGACAAGTTCGAGAACACAGGTGCACAGCTGCTGAAGAGCGTGGCATCGAAGACAGGCGACGATGCCGGCGACGGTACCACAACGGCTACCATCCTGGCTCAGAGCATCATCAACGTTGGTCTGAAGAACGTCACCGCCGGTGCCAACCCGATGGACTTGAAGCGCGGTATCGACAAGGCTGTGAAGGCCGTCGTCGAGTATATCAAGCAGAATGCAGAGGTTGTCGGCGACAACTACGACAAGATCGAGCAGGTGGCCACTGTCAGCGCCAACAACGATCCCGAGATTGGTAAGCTCCTGGCCGACGCTATGCGCAAGGTGTCGAAAGACGGTGTCATCACCATCGAGGAGTCGAAGAGCCGCGACACACACATCGGTGTTGTCGAAGGTATGCAGTTCGACCGCGGCTATCTGAGCAGCTACTTCATGACCGATACTGACAAGATGGAGTGTCTGATGGATCATCCGCGCATCCTCATCTACGACAAGAAGATCTCCAGTCTGAAGGACCTCATGCCTGTGCTGCAGCCCGCTGCCGAGCAGGGTATTCCTCTTCTGATCATCGCTGAAGACGTTGACAGCGAGGCTCTGACAACACTCGTCGTCAATCGTCTGCGTGCCGGCCTGAAGGTATGCGCCGTGAAGGCTCCTGGCTTCGGCGACCGCCGCAAGGCCATGCTCGAAGATATCGCCGTGCTGACCGGCGGTCTCGTCATCAGCGAGGAGAAGGGCCTGAAGCTCGAGCAGGCTACGATGGACATGCTCGGAACGTGCGACAAGGTGGTCATCTCGAAAGACAATACCACCATCGTCAACGGTGGCGGACAGAAGGAGGCCATTGCCGACCGCGTTGCTCAGATCAAGAACGAGATAGAGAAGACCACCAGCTCGTACGACAAGGAGAAACTGCAGGAGCGTCTGGCCAAGCTGGCCGGCGGCGTGGCTGTGCTCTACGTGGGTGCCAACAGCGAGGTGGAGATGAAGGAGAAGAAAGACCGCGTCGACGATGCCCTGTGCGCCACACGTGCTGCCATCGAGGAAGGTGTCGTTGCCGGAGGCGGTACCACCTATATCCGCGCCATCGAGGCCGTCAAGGCCGTCAAGGGCGAGAATGCCGACGAAGAGACGGGTATCAAGATTGTAGAGCGTGCCATCGAGGAGCCGCTGCGCCAGATTGTCATCAATGCCGGCGGCGAAGGTGCTGTCGTCGTTCAGAAGGTGCGCGAGGGTAAGGGCGACTTCGGTTACAATGCCCGCACCGACGAGTATGAAGACCTCCGCGAGGCAGGTGTCATCGATCCTGCCAAGGTGGCCCGCGTAGCCCTGGAGAACGCTGCCAGCATCGCCGGCATGTTCCTTACAACCGAATGTCTCATCGTCGACAAGCCAGAGCCTGCTCCCGCCATGCCGATGGGCGGCGCTCCTGGAATGGGAGGCATGATGTAATGAATCCATCTCTAAACCATAATCAGCGGGGAGAACCATCCGGCAGGATGGCCTCCCCGCTTTTGGCATCAACGCGTGCCGTGCTGGCTTTCGATGCCGACGACACGCTGTGGGACTGCCAGACCTATTTCGATGAGGCTGAAAGACAGATGAGCCAGCTGCTGAAACGCTTCGGCGAGCGTCAGACGATAGCCGACGAGCTCTACCAGACGGAACGAAAGAACATCCGCCTGACAGGCTTCGGATGCAAGGCCTTCATCCTGTCGATGATAGAGACGGCACTCAGAGTGAGCAATCACCAGCTGAGCGGCGAGGAGATGGCAAAGGTGATGGAGGCCGGACGACAGACCCTCCTGTTGCCGGCAACGTCGCTACCTGGCGTCGAGCAGACGCTGCAATATCTCAGCGACACCGGCAAGTTCCGGATGATTCTGTTCACCAAAGGCGAGCTCCTTGACCAGCAGAACAAGCTGCAGCGCTCCGGGCTGGGCCGCTTCTTTGAGGAAGTGTACATTGTCTCTGACAAGACGGAGGAGGAATACCGCCATCTGTGTCGCCAGGAAGGCATACAGCCCGAGCAACTGACGATGGTGGGCAACTCGTTCAAGTCGGACATCCAACCCGTCTTGCAGCTGGGCGGCCGCGGCTTCTACATCCCCTTCCACGCCACATGGCAGCTGGAGCAGACAGAAGAGTACGACCATCCGCAACTTGTGCGATTACAACAATTTGCCGATTTGCAACACTATTTTTAAAGAAGTTTTGCATCATAGTGACAGAAAAATTCTTGAATGTTTGTTCGGATGACTATTTTTTTGTAATTTTGCACCCGCTTTTAAATAGTTATTCGTAAATTCGTAAATTGTAAATCAATGAATATCTCATACAAATGGCTCAAGGAGTATGTCGACTTCGACTTGACACCGCAGCAGGTGTGCGACGCCTTGACTTCTGAAGGACTGGAAGTAGATGCACTGGAAGAGGTGCAAAGCATTCGTGGCGGACTGAAAGGACTCTATGTGGGCAAGGTGCTCACCTGCGAGATGCACCCCAACAGCGACCACCTGCACGTGACAACCGTCGACCTGGGACGCGACGTACCCTCGCAGATTGTCTGTGGCGCACCCAATGTGGCAGCCGGACAGAAGGTCATCGTGGCCGACCTCGGATGCACGCTCTACGACGGCGACAAGGAGTTCCAGATCAAGAAGTCGAAGCTCCGTGGCATCGACTCGTGCGGCATGATCTGTGCCGAAGACGAGATAGGCATCGGAACGAGCCACGAGGGCATCATGGTGCTGCCCGACGAAGCACAGGTGGGACAGCCCGCAGCTGACTATTTCCACTTGGAGAGCGATTGGCTCATCGAGGTGGACATCACTGCCAACCGCGCCGATGCCCTCTCTCATTGGGGCGTGGCTCGCGACCTCTATGCATGGCTCAAGCAGAATGGCTACGAGACATCGCTCCACCGCCCGTCGTGCGACAAGTTCCATGTGGACAACGAAGACCTCAATATTGACGTTGAGATAGAGAACACCGAGGCCTGCAAGCGCTATGCTTGCGTGAGTATCTCGGGCTGCGAGGTGAAGGAAAGCCCCGACTGGCTCAAGAACAAGCTCACCACCATCGGCCTGCGCCCCATCAACAACATCGTTGACATCACCAACTACGTGATGATGGCCTACGGACAGCCGCTCCATTGCTTCGATGCCGACATGGTGACGGGCCGTAAGATTGTCGTCAAAACCATGCCCGAGGGAACACCCTTCGTGACACTCGACGGCGTGGAGCACAAGCTCTCGGAGCGCGACCTCGCTATCTGCAACGCCGAGGAGCCGATGTGCATAGCCGGTGTGTTCGGCGGTAAGGGCAGTGGCACCTACGATACGACGCACAGCGTTGTCCTGGAAAGTGCTTACTTCCATCCCACATGGATCCGTAAGAGCGCACGTCGCCACGGACTGTCCACCGATGCTTCGTTCCGCTTCGAGCGCGGCATCGACCCTAACGGCACTATCTATGCCCTGAAACAGGCTGCCATCCTTTGTCAAGAACTGGCAGGCGGTAAGGTGAGCATGCAGATAAAGGATGTCTATCCCGATCCGCTGCCCGACTTCGAGGTCGACCTCAGCTACGACTATGTTCACCAGCTCGTAGGCAAGGAGATTCCCGTTGACACTATCAAGAGCATCGTCACCTCGCTCGAGATGCGCATCGTCGAAGAGCGGGAGGACGGGCTGAAGCTCATGGTGCCGGCCTATCGCGTAGACGTGCAGCGCCCGTGTGATGTAGTGGAAGACATCCTTCGCGTGTATGGATATAATAATGTAGAGATACCGACGCAGCTGAAGTCGTCGCTCGTCATCAAGGGCGAGGAAGACCAGAAGCTCCAGATGGAGAACCTCGTGGCCGAACAGCTCGTGGGCTGCGGCTTCAACGAGATACTGAACAACTCGTTAAGTAAATCGTCGTACTACGACGAGAATCAAGACATGGTGCGCATCTTCAACCCGCTGTCGTCCGACCTCGGCGTGATGCGCCAGACATTGCTCTATGGCGGACTGGAAAGCATCGCCTATAATGCCAACCGCAAGAACGCCAACCTACGCTTCTTCGAGTTTGGCAACGTCTATTTCCACAACCAGGAGAAGGCCGACCCCGAGAACCCGATGAATGCCTACAAGGAAGAGAACCATCTGGGACTCTGGGTGACAGGCAAGCGCGTGGAAGGCTCCTGGGCTCATGCCGACGAGCAGAGCTCGTTCTTCGAGCTGAAAGCCTACGTGCTGAACGTGCTGCGCCGCATCGGACTGAGCTTTGGCAGCATCGTCTTCAAGGAGGGGAAGAACCCTGCCTTCAGCAAGTCGATGGCCATCGAGAACCGTGGCGGAAAGCTCTTCGCCGAGATGGGCATCGTCAATGGCGAGCTGCAGAAGAAGTTCGGCATCGCGGGCGAGGTCTATTTCGCCGAGCTCAACTGGACACAGCTCGTCAAGGCTGTGCGCAAGAACCAGGTGCTCTACCACGAAATCAGCAAGTATCCTGCCGTCAGCCGCGACCTCGCCCTGCTGCTCGACAAGAGCGTGGAGTTTGCACAGGTGGAAGCCGTGGCCTATCAGAGCGAGCGCAAGATGCTCAAGAGCGTGGAGCTGTTTGATGTCTATGAGGGCAAGAACCTGCCGGCCGGCAAGAAGTCGTATGCCGTCAACTTCATCCTGCAGGACGAGCAGCACACGCTCAACGACAAGCAGATAGAGGCCATCATGCAGAAAATCATCAACAACTTGAAGAAGCAACTGGGCGCAGAACTTCGATAGTATTCTGTCGTAACTTCGAAATATCGAAAATCATATAAAAATCAAAAACAATGGGAAGAGCATTCGAATATCGTAAGGCTGCCAAGCTGAAGCGATGGGGCCACATGGCCAAGACTTTTACAAAAATTGGTAAGCAAATCGCTATCGCCGTGAAGGCTGGTGGTCCGGATCCTGACATGAACCCGGGTCTGCGCGCCATCATCGCCAATGCCAAGCGCGAGAACATGCCGAAGGACAACATCGAGCGCGCCATCAAGAACGCTATGGGCAAGGACCAGAGCGACTACAAAGAGGTAAACTACGAAGGCTACGGACCTCACGGCATCGCCATCTTCGTAGAGACGCTGACCGACAACACCACCCGCACGGTGGGCGATGTACGCTCGGTGTTCAACAAGTTCAACGGCAACCTTGGTACGCAGGGAAGTCTCGCCTTCCTCTTCGACCATAAGGCAGTGTTCACCTTCAAGCGCAAGGACGGCATCGATATGGATGAGCTGATACTGGACCTCATCGACTACAACGTGGAAGACGAGTACGACATCGACGAAGAAGAAGACAGCATCACCATCTATGGCGACCCGCAGAGCTTCGCAGCCATCCAGAAGCATCTGGAGGAGAATGGTTTCGAGGTGACAGGTGCTGAGTTCACCCGTATTCCGAACGACCTGAAGGACGTGACAGAAGAGCAGCGCGAGACCATCGACAAGATGGTGGAGAAGCTGGAAGACTTCGACGATGTGCAGACTGTCTACACCAACATGAAACCCGCCGAAGAATAACGGTCTGATAGCATGAAGCATATCACCTACCAAACGCAGGGTACCTGTTCAAAGCAGATCGATTTCGATATCGACGACGACGGACGTATCCGCAACCTACAGTTCCTTGGAGGATGCCACGGCAACCTCCAGGGAATCAGTCAGCTTGTCAACGGTATGCGCCCGGAAGACGTCAAGCAGCGTCTTGACGGCATCCGCTGCGGATATAAGAACACCAGTTGCCCCGACCAGCTCTGCCGCGCGTTGGACAACATCCCCTCATAAAAAATGCAATAGAGCAATATTGATATTTTTTGCACCCACATAATCAAATACCTCATAAATCAACAGTAATGAAAAAAGATCAGGTTATTTTCGACCTTATTGAGAAAGAGCACCAGCGCCAGCTGAAGGGCATGGAGCTCATCGCATCAGAGAACTTTGTTAGCGACCAGGTCATGCAGGCCA
>JAGBLC010000064.1 GCA_017635615.1 Prevotella sp. | reverse complement strand
CCTGGCAGGGCGACGGTTTCTACTATAGCGCCTACGACCACGGCGAGGCCGGACGCGAATACAGCAACGTCAACGAGGTGCACAAGATATACTATCATAAGATAGGAACGCCACAGGCAGACGATGTGCTCTTCTACCAGAACCCGGCCTACCCGAAGCGGTTCTACTCTGTGACGGTGAACGAGGAGGAGACCATGATGTTCCTCATAGAGAGCGGGGCAGGACAGGGCTACACCCTCTTTGTACGCGACCTGCGCGTGCCGGGATCGCAGTTCATCCAGATGACCAACAACATGGAGTGCGAATACTCCCCCGTGGCCATCAACGGCGACGACATCATCCTCTTCACCAACTACGGCGCACCGAAGAACCGCCTGATGAAAGCCAATATCCACAGACCGGGTGTAAAAGACTGGGAGGAACTGGTGCCCGAAGCTGCCGAGGTGCTGGAAAACGCCGATTATATCGGAGGAAAGCTGATCCTTACTTACCAGAAAGACGCTTCTAACCATGCCTACGTCTACACCCTCGACGGACAGCGACAGCACGAGGTGAAGCTGCCTGGGATTGGTTCGGTGGGCTTCAGCGGTAACAAAGACCGCAAGGAGTGCTACTACAGCTTCTCGTCGTTCACCGTGCCGGGAGCCGTCTACCAGTATGACATCGACAACAACGAGAGCCGGCTCTACAATGCCCCCGAGGTGAAATTCCGACAGAGCGACTTCACGACCGACCAGGTGTTCTTCGAGAGCAAGGACGGCACGCGCGTGCCGATGTTCATCACCTATAAGAAAGGAATGAAGCGCAACGGAAAGAACCCGCTGCTGCTCTACGGCTACGGAGGTTTCGCCATCAGTCTGACACCAGTCTTCTCGGCCATGCGCATCCCCTTCTTGGAACAGGGAGGCATCTACGTGACCGTCAACCTGCGCGGCGGCTACGAGTATGGCGAGGAGTGGCACCTGGCCGGTACGAAGATGCAGAAACAGAACGTTTTCGACGATTTCATCGCAGCTGCCGAATACCTCATCCGTGAAGGTTACACCTCGAAGGAGAAACTCGCCATCATGGGCGGCTCGAACGGCGGACTGCTCGTGGGAGCGTGTATGACACAGCGACCCGACCTCTTCGCCGTGGCCATACCGCAGGTGGGTGTCATGGACATGCTGCGCTACCATCTGTTCACCATCGGGTGGAACTGGGCTCCCGACTATGGCACGAGTGCCGACTCGGAGGAGATGTTCCAGTATCTGCTCGGCTATTCGCCCCTGCACAACCTGAAGGAGGGCGTCAGCTATCCCGCCACCCTCGTGACGACAGCCGACCACGACGACCGCGTGGTGCCCGCCCACTCGTTTAAGTTTGCCGCACGACTGCAGGAATGCAACAAAGGAAAGAACCCCGTGCTCATCCGCATCGACACCAAGGCGGGGCACGGCGGCGGCAAGCCGATGAGCAAGGTGATAGAGGAACAGGCCGACATCTACAGCTTCATCCTGAAGAACCTGAGATAGTAGTACGAGGATACGGGGGTGCGAGCTGCGAGATTAGTGTTATCAGCAAGAAGAGTGAATATAGAAGAGTTTATCCGAGAACACCGCGAGGACGATGTGCGGCTGCTGGCCCTGCAAGGCAAGCGCTATCCCGATGTGGACATGGCGTTCGCCCTGCAGCAGATAGCCGGGTGGCAGACGGCCAGGAAGAAGATTCCGTCGTGGGCCGCCATCGAGGGTATCCTCTATCCTCCCCACCTGTCGATGGAGCAATGCTCGTCGGAACAGACGGCGAGGTACAAGGCTGGTATTGTTTCGAGGTGCGGGGGTACGGAGGTACGGGGGTACGAGAAATGCGATGAAGCGCATGACGGTATTGGCTTTCCCCGTAGGCGCCGACCTTTGGTTCTCGTACCCTCGCACCCTCGCACCCCCGCACCCCCGAAAAAAATAGTAGACCTCACGGGCGGCCTGGGTGTTGACTTCGCTTTCCTGGCACAGGCGATGATGCCTGCCCAGAGTTCTGTGTGCTGCGGTTCTGCCGCAGCGACAGCCACCTACGTGGAGCGGCAACCCCACCTCTGCGAGGCAGCACGCCACAACTTTGCACTGCTGGGCCTGACACAGGCCGAGGTGGTCTGTGCCGATGCGACGGACTATCTGCACCAGATGCTACCTGCCTACCTTATATATATAGACCCGGCACGCCGCGACACAAAAGGAGCCCGCACCTACGCCATCAGCGACTGCACACCCAATGTCCTGGAGATAGAACAAGAACTGCTTGACAAGGGCGAATGGGTGTTGCTCAAACTCTCGCCCATGCTCGACTGGCACAAGGCCGTCAACGACCTGAACACCGTGGGTGATGTCGTCAGAGAAGTACACATCGTCTCTGTCGACAACGAGTGTAAGGAGTTGCTGCTCCTGCTCTCTGCCCAACATTCGTCGCCGCTGACCATCTCCTGCGTCAACAACGACGAGGTGTTCTGTTTTTCGGGGAGTGAGAATGGTTTTCGAGGGTGCGGAGGTACGAGGGTACGAAGGTACGAGAATAGTTTTCGAGGGCGCGGAGGTACGAGGGTACGAGGGTACGAGAATGGTTTTCGAGGGCGCGGAGGTACGAGGGTACGAGGGTGCGAGAATAGTATTGAAGGGCTTGACAGTAATCTCGTACCCCCGTACCCCCGCACCCCCGCACCTCGATCAACAGACGGTAATCTCGTACCCCCGTACCCCCGCACCCCCGCACCTCGACACTACCTGTATGAGCCCAATTCATCGGTGATGAAGGCCGGTTGCTTTGATGTGTTGCAAAAACGCTATGATGTGGCAGCCCTCGGAAAGAACAGCCATTTGTTCGTTTCCGACGGTTTCATCGAGGATTTTCCAGGTCGTAAGTTTCAGATTTTGGCGGTTTTATCGATGAAGCGGTTTGCAACAAACCTTCTGCCTGATGCAACGGCAAAAGCCAACATCGCCGTCAGGAATTTCCCCATGACTGCCGAGGCTCTCCGTAAGAAGCTCAAGCTCAAGGATGGAGGCGACACGTATATCTTCGGTACAACCATAGAGGAAAACAGTATGGCGGAAAAGTGGAATATCAAGACTGGTCCGGCCTTGCTAATCGCTAAAAAAACTTGAAAAACAAACCCAATATTTGGAA
Organism: Prevotella sp.; assembly: GCA_017635615.1. Taxonomy (GTDB): domain Bacteria; phylum Bacteroidota; class Bacteroidia; order Bacteroidales; family Bacteroidaceae; genus Prevotella. Next base: position 18,477 of record JAGBLC010000064.1, on the reverse strand, counting down.
TTCTCACTTTTTCTTGCTACCTTTGCAAATTGGTAAAAAAGCAACTGCTAAAGAATATGGCTGTAGAAATAAGAAAAGTAGAGAGTAAAAACGACCTGAAACGGTTCGTGGAGTTCCATTACGACCTTTACAAAGGCAGTCCGTACGATGTGCCGACGCTCTTCAGCGACGACATGACGACGTTGGACAAAAGGAAGAACGCCGCCTTCGACTTCTGTGAGGCCGAATACTTCCTGGCCTACAAAGACGGAAAGGTGGTGGGCCGCGTGGCTGCCATCATCAACCACAAGGCCAACGAGAAGTGGCAACGGAAGAGTGTCCGCTTCGGATGGATCGATTTCATCGACGACATGGAGGTGAGCCGCGCCCTGCTGGAAGCTGTCGAAGACTATGGGCGGCAGCACGGCATGGAGGAGGTGATCGGCCCGTTGGGCTTCACCGACTTCGACCCCGAGGGAATGCTTACCGAGGGTTTCGAGGAGCTCGGAACGATGGCCACTATCTACAACTATCCCTACTACCCACGGCACATGGAGCAGTTGGGGGGCTGGGAGAAAGACAACGACTACGTGGAGTTCAAGATCTTTGTTCCGAAAGAGGTGCCGGAGAAGATGGCCCGCATCTCGGAGATGATCATGAAGCGCTACAACCTGCGCGTCCGCAAGCTCACCAAGAAAGAGGTTTTCGAGGGGGGCATGGGACACAAGATCTTCGCCCTTATCAACGACACCTTTAAAGATCTCTACGGATTCTCCGAACTGTCACCCCGACAGGTAGACCAGTATGTCAACATGTATTTCCCATATGCCGACCTGAACCTCATCCCCATCGTCGAGGACTGGTCGACCGACGAGCACAAGCTGGTGGGCGTGGGCATCACCATCCCCTCGCTGTCGAAAGCTTTGCAGAAATGCCGCCGCGGACGACTGTTGCCCTTCGGCTGGTGGCATGTGCTGCGGGCACTGAAGATGCACAAGACGAACATCGTCGATTTGGAGATGATCGGCGTGCTGCCCGAATACCGCTCGAAAGGTGTCAACGCCCTGATGTTCTACGACCTCATACCCTGGTACAACAAGTACGGCATAGAATGGGGCGAGAGCCAGGTGGAGATGGAGTCGAACGAGAATGTACAGGGACAGTGGAGCTACTTCCATACCGAACATCATAAGCGCCGCCGTTGCTATGTTCGACAGATAGAGTAAAAAGACAGGTAGACAGATAGAGAAAGAAAGACAGATAGACAGGTAGAGATATGGAAGAAGATAAGGAGATTCTTGGCAATGGTGCGCAGCCAGTGAACTATGATGATGGTACCATCCGCCACCTATCCGACGTGGAACATATCCGCACACGACCGGGTATGTATATCGGTAGGCTGGGCGACGGCACGATGGCCGAGGACGGCATCTATGTGTTGTTGAAGGAGACCATCGACAACTCGATAGACGAGTTCCGCATGAATGCCGGTAAACGCATCGAGATAGACATCGAGGAAAACCGCCGCGTCAGTGTGCGCGACTACGGTCGTGGCATTCCGCAGGGCAAGCTCGTGGAGGCCGTCAGCCAGCTGAACACAGGCGGCAAGTACGACTCGAAAGCCTTTAAGAAGAGCGTGGGTATGAACGGTGTGGGTATCAAGGCCGTCAACTTCCTGAGCACACGCTTCGAGGTGCGCAGCTATCGCGACGGACAGGTGCGCAGCGTCTGTTTCGAAAAGGGACAGATGACCAGCGACAAGACGGAACCGACACAAGACGAGACGGGTACCTACATCTTCTTCGAACCCGACGACACGCTGTTCAAGAACTACAAGTTCCACGACGACATCGTGGAGACGATGCTCCGCAACTACACCTATCTCAACACCGGACTGACCATCATGTACAACGGCCGGCGCATCCTCAGCCGCAACGGTCTGGAGGATCTGCTGAAAGACACGATGACCACCGATGCCCGCTACCCCATCATCCACCTGAAAGGCGAGGACATCGAGATAGCCTTCACCCACACCAACCAATACGGCGAGGAGTACCACTCCTTTGTCAACGGTCAGCACACCACGCAGGGAGGCACCCACCAGAGTGCCTTCAAGGAGCACATCGCCCGAACCATCAAGGAATACAGCGGCAAGAACTTCGAGTATACCGACATCCGCAACGGTATGGTGGCAGCCATCGCCGTGAATGTAGAGGAACCGATGTTCGAGAGTCAGACAAAGATCAAGCTGGGCTCGCTGACGATGAGTCCCGACGGGGTCAGCGTCAACAAATATGTGGGCGACTTCATCAAGACGGAAGTAGACAACTATCTGCATAAGCACACCGACATCGCCGAGGAGATGCTGAAGAAAATCAGCGAGAGCGAGAAGGAACGCAAGGCGATGGCTGGTGTGACCAAGCTGGCCCGCGAACGGGCGAAGAAGGCCAACCTGCACAACCGCAAGCTGCGCGACTGCCGCATCCACTACAGCGATGTGAAGAACGAGCGCAAGGAGGAGAGCTGCATCTTCATCACCGAGGGCGACTCGGCCAGCGGAAGCATCACGAAGAGCCGCGACGTCAACACACAGGCTGTCTTCTCGCTGCGCGGCAAACCCCTCAACTCGTTCGGACTGACGAAGAAGGTGGTCTACGAGAACGAGGAGTTCAACCTGCTGCAGGCCGCCTTGGACATCGAGGACGGTCTGGACACGCTGCGTTATAATAAGGTCATCGTGGCCACCGATGCCGATGTCGACGGTATGCACATCCGCCTGCTCATCATCACCTTCTTCCTGCAGTTCTTCCCCGAGCTCATCAAGAAGGGACATGTCTACGTCTTGCAGACACCGCTCTTCCGTGTGCGCAACAAGCGGACCAAGATCAAGAACAAGAAGATTCTGGCTGCTGAGGACGAAAAAATCAAAGCCCAACAGTCAACACCCAAAAAGTCGGACTTCATCACCCGCTACTGCTACAGCGAGGAAGAGCGACTGAAGGCCATCAGCGAGTTGGGACCCGACCCGGAGATTACCCGCTTCAAAGGTCTCGGTGAAATCTCACCCGACGAATTTGCCGGTTTCATCGGTCCTGACATCCGTCTGGAACAGGTGACGCTCCACAAGAACGACCAGGTGGCCAAACTCCTGGAATACTATATGGGTAAGAACACGCCCGAGCGCCAGAACTTCATCATAGACAACCTCGTCGTAGAGGAAGACCGTCCGGAAGAAGAATAAAAAAAACACCTCTGTGCCTCTGTGGTAAGTTTTTTTTGCTTTTTCACCACCGAGGCACAGAGGCAGCACAGAGTTTTATCTTGTCACGACGTAGTTCACTACGGGATAGATTTCGCCGTTGCCATCCTTCACGTAGTACCACACGAGGTTCCAGCGGAACTGCGGGTGCAGCGGGTCGTTGGTCGAAGGCACGCTGGGCACGGAACCTTCCACAGAGGTTCCTTCGCCGAAGGTATGCGAGCTTTCATTGGTGTGGTTGTAGTTGAAGCCCACACCGGCCTTCACGCCCATGAGTGTTCCCACCAGTTCGGTCTCTACGCCGATTTCCACGGAGGTGCTGTGCGTGGTGCTGCTATTAATCTCGATGTAGCGCGTGCCCACCATGCCGGCAGTACCCACCATCTCGTTGGTCTCGCCGCCATTCACGTCGTGAGCCTTCCAGAAGGGATAGTCACTGTTGTTACGGATGATATACGGCACGTGGTCGTAGTTCTCGGGATAGGTGAAAGGCTTGCCGGGCGTGGATGTCAGGTGCAGCTGCGGCTTGGCCACGCCTTTCTGGTCGGCCATCAGGCGCACATAATCTGCCAGTCCGAGTCCGACGAAGACGCGCTCACGGGGCATGGAAACCTGGAAGGTGGTACCCATCTCGTCGGGGTCGTTGGAGCCGACAATCTCGTAGGTATAGACATCGTAGGGCTTTGCTTGCATCACCACGCCATGTGCGTATGTGGTATTATACCTTTGGCCGTATGTGATTTCATCCTGATGTTCCGTAGCGACGGTGGCAGAGGCGCTGACCTTGGCGGTGAACTCTACGCCGGCCTTCATGGAGCTGAGGAATGGGGCACTGTAGGAGTGCTCATAGCCCATGATGATGGAGCCGCCCCAGGTGTCGGTCTTGAGTTTGCCGTCGGCTGTGGTAGAATTCTTACCCCAAGTGGTGGAGGCATTGTCGTAGCCGAGGTCCTCATAGTAGGGCGCGGCGGCTATGGCGGCATAGATGCGCGGCTCGCTGAACGCTACATCGTAGCCCACGAACTTGAAGCGCTTGGCCTGGTCGCGGTCGGCAAACTTGCAGATCACGGGATGGGCATTTGTCTCTTCGCCATTAGGCTCATCAAAATGTCTGATATTTTGCCAATTAGTCCATCCGAAGTAAGTCGAGCACAAGTTCTCCCTTGTAACTACAGTTTTACCATCACCTTCCAGCCAGCGTTCAACCAGCGCAGAGTTACTGCGTGGATATTCCCATCCACAATCAGGGAAATCCTCCTCAAAAGTAAATAGGGACTCTATACCATTTTTCTGCGTCTGGGCTGCTATGATAGCATCGGCAGGGATAGACCAGCGTGTGTTGCCTGTTTGTATCATGTCTGTTACATAAACGGGCTTGGCAGTCGTCTCGTCCCAGCGATACAACTTGTAGCCCACCACAAGGTCTTGGTTGTAAGAGATAGTCTTGCCGTCCTGGTCCTTGATATTTCGGCCACGGAAATAACCGAAACAAAGGTTCATGTTGCCAAGGAGCCAATTTGCATTGCTATTTTTGTAGAAGCAATCCACGGATTGTTCATATTCATAGGCCACTTCAAGCTCCAAATTGTCGTTATACTGAAGTCGCATAACATTAAGATAGCCTTCTTTCTTCAGTACAGATTCTTCGTTTTCTTTTTGGGGGCCTCTCATTAGGATGGCAATATCCGGCAAGTCGTGACCACTCATGTTGCCCACCTTGACATCGCAGAAGGCCAATGCCCTGAAGATGCTCTTCGTGAAGATGGGATTTTCGTCGACGTTTCCTTTGCTGAATACATAAAGGTGTCCTCCAGTGGCTTCCTCGTCCACCAGCAGTACGATGTCCTCATAGCCGTCGCCGTTCACGTCAGCCACATCGAAGCGCATGTGAGCCGCACCAGTATAGGTTCTATTGCTTTGAATAACCCGCTCATGCAAGCATCTCATTGTGACACCGTCGAAGACTGCAATCTTTTCTCCCACGTTCATCACAATCTCCTCTACGCCGTCGCCCGTCTGGTCCTGAATGCAGTTGAGGTTGAAAGCACGGGCATAGTATTCGTACTTGTAATCACTCAAGTAGTATCTTTCTTTACTAACTTGAATCCTTCTGCGATACCATATATCTCCTTTGACACCTGGCATGTTCCAGATATAGTCGTTGCCGTTGGCGTCGAGCAGCTTCAGTCTATAGTCGTTGAGCATAGCATGGTTATGGATGGAATCACCAAAGATGGTAATATAGACCACGTCTTCACCTGCAATAGCTGTAACTTGCTGATGTGGATGTATCGCTATGGAAGGTTTGCCCCATGTTGCATAGACCACGTTCTCGTAACCGTCGGCGTTGCCTTGGGCCGCCACCTTGCGCAGATGATGTTTATAATCTGCACCATTTATATCCAATGGAACCAACTGCTTGTTCTCGCCTTTCCACTCTCCCCAAACTGTCTTATAAAGAATACCTGAACGTTGCTCACATTTGGGTGAGGAATCCCACATGTTTGTCATGAAGCTGTAGTCGAAGAAGACGCTCTGGCGGTCAGCTCCGTAGGTGTAGTATTCGCCGAGCGGGCCGTCTTCGTTCACTTTCTGCATAGGTATCTTGCGTTGCGGAGCTTGCATATCAGCGGCCTCTTTGAATTTCTCCAGCATCTCCACATAGACGGAGGGTGCCGGGCGACAGCCGCGGACGGTGAAGGCACTGCGCTTCTCGTGTATGACACGGGGGAGAAGCTTGGAATCAAGCCCGCTGATTTCGAAGCTGACGGGGCAGCCGTGGCGCATGGTGTTGTTGGTAGCCCAGGCACCCGTCACATCTTCGTCGACCAGTTCGCCGTCGGGGCTGATGTAGCCGTTTGCCATCAGCTGCAGGTGGATGGTGTCGGGACCTTCGGCCAGCATCATGGGCCAGTCCCCATAGCTGCGATCCTTCAAGAAATCGCCCACACTCAGGGTATCGCACTGCAATTCCTTGACGAAGGCATACACCTCGTCGATGCTGGGCAGGTGCCAGCCCTCGGGCAGAGCCATACGACCGCCGTTGATGGTGTAGTAGGCGCGGTCGCCCACCACGAACTCAGCGGCTGCCATATCGTCCTGACTCTTCCAGACGTTGGCGCTACTGGTCTTGATGAGGCCGCTCATTGCCAGCGGGCGCAGGTCTTCCATCATCCAGAGCATGTCGCCAGAGCGCACAATCGGGTAGTTGTAGCCGTCAGCGTCCTGACAACGGAAGAAGTCGAAGAACACATCGTGCGATGACTCCGGGCTGATGTGCAGGAGGGTACGCATCTGGCCGCTCGTGCCGTCGAAGCGCAGGATGTCGCCCTCATGGAAGTTCATGCGCACCACGTTGGTTCCCTCAGCATTGGCCTGCGACTGTAAGCGTGTCTGCACGCCCTGCTGCCAGGGAGCAGCGAAGGGCAGCGAGGCATTTGCCCATTGCGCAGCACCGCCCAGGGCGATGTGGCTGCCCGACTTCGAACCGCCGCAAATCCAGCGCGCACTCGACTTCAGACCCTTGCCTTCTATATTAACAAGGTAGATGCCGGGGGACTGCGAGGGGATGAGGGCCGTGTTGCGACCCTTCTCCACGCGGAGTGTTGCTGTCTCCAACAGCTTGCCGTCGGTCGTGTAGATGCTGATGCGCACAGGTCCCGCCTCACGGGCATCGAAGATGAGCGTGCCGTCGCCCATCGAGGGGTTGGGCGTCAGGATAGGCCGCGTCACCCCTTCGGCCACTGCGATGCTCTCGATGGCAGTCGGGATGCTCGACGGATCGACCAGACGCAAGATGTCCGTGCCGCTGAGCGTCACGGGAGCGATGCTGGGATCAGAAAGGTTCGTTACTGTCACTTCGCCGACCGCGGTGGCTTCTCCCCGCGCAGCAAAGGTGATGTCAATCGGAAAATTTACCCCCCACGAGTTTTGGGGGAAGAGCATTGCCGCAATGGCGGCAATCATGATGTACAAGCTTTTCATAATCAAAAGGAATTTTGTTGATGAATTATTGCCGCAAAGATAGCATATTCTGCAATAACTACCAAAGAATAGGGTGTGGAGTTTTGGCCTGAAAGCGAAAACTCCACACTTTTTCTTCAAAACTCCACACACATTTTTTCAAAACTCCACACTGTAGGAGGCTACGGGTCGGCGAGTGTAGCTCGGGAATGGCGTGACCTCCTACAACTGTCGTCCGGGGATTTTTATACGTTTACAGGGCGAAATCGTTAATCTTACTAAAAATGTATAGCGCTTTCAGCATTTTTTACTACTTTTGCAATCAATTTCTGAATATAAACTAGCGTATGAAAAGTCGTTATGCTTTCTTTTTCCTTGTGTGCCTCCTGCCCCACTGCCTGTGGGCCCAGTTCAAACTGAACATCGGCGACGATAGTCCTATCCGCAAACTCACCATTGCCGAGATGGCTGTGCAGAACCTCTATGTCGACTCTGTCAACGAGGCAAAACTCGTGGAGGATGCCATCCGCGGTATGCTCAAAGAGCTCGACCCCCACTCGTCGTACTCCACGCCGAAGGAGGTGAAGGCGCTGAACGAACCGCTGCAGGGCAACTTCGACGGTATCGGCGTGCAGTTCAACATGATAGAAGACACGCTGCTCGTCATCCAGCCCACCGTGAAAGGTCCGTCGGAGAAGGTAGGCATCCTGGCCGGCGACCGCATCATCACCGTCAACGATACGGCTATCGCGGGTGTGAAGATGCCGAAGGAGGACATCATGAAACGGTTGCGCGGACCGCGCGGCACGAAGGTGAAGCTGGGCATCGTGCGCCGTGGCGTGCCCGAAACGCTCTATTTCACCGTCGTCCGCGACAAGATTCCCGTCCATAGCATCGATGCCGTCTATATGATTCGTCCCGAAGTGGGCTATATCCGCATCGGCAACTTCGGTGCCACGACCTACAACGAGTTCATGGAAGGCTTTGAGATGCTCAGCAAGCAGGGCATGAAGCGCCTCATCCTCGACCTGCAGGACAACGGCGGCGGCTATCTGCAGGCTGCCGTCCAGATAGCCAACGAATTTCTCAATGCGCGCGATCTTATAGTATATACCGAGGGGCGCGCCACAGGGCGGATGGACTACCATTGCGACGGAACGGGGCGCATCCGCGAGTTGCCCGTCACGGTGCTGGTCAACGAGTTCACAGCCTCGGCTGCCGAGATTGTCAGCGGTGCCATCCAAGACCACGACCGCGGCACCATCGTCGGTCGCCGCACCTTCGGCAAGGGCTTGGTGCAACGTCCCATCGACCTGCCCGACGGTTCGATGATCCGTCTGACCGTTGCCCACTACTACACGCCGACGGGCCGCTGCATCCAGAAACCTTATAAGAAAGGCGACCTGAAGGAGTATGAGATGGACTTCGACAACCGGCTGAAGCACGGCGAGCTGACCAACCGCGACAGCATCCACTTCGCCGACTCGCTGAAGTTCCAGACGCTGCGCGAACATCGCACCGTCTACGGCGGTGGCGGCATCATGCCCGACGAGTTCGTTCCCTTGGACACCCTCCAATATACCCGATTCCATCGGCAGTTGGCCGTGAAGAGCATCATCATCAACAGCTCGCTGCGCTACATCGACGACAACCGCAAGGAGTTGAAGAAGAACTATGCTACGTTCGACCAGTTCAGCCGTGAGTTTGAGGTGCCGCAGTCGCTCATCGACCAGATTATCGCTGAGGGCGAGAAGGCCAATGTGAAGCCGAAGGACGACGAGGAGCTGCAGCGCACCCTGCCCTTCCTGCGCCAACAGCTGAAGGCCCTCGTGGCCCGCGACCTCTGGGACATGAACGAATACTACCACATCATCAACCAAGAGAACCATATCGTGCAGCGCGCACTACAGATGCTTTAGTCAAGCAATGATGATCGACTCTCAGCATGAAAACGAAAGCATACTTAAGTGTATTATTGTTGTTTGCCTTACTCATAGTAAAGGCACAAGACGGCATGCGGCTTACCGTTGACTGGAAGAAGTGGGAACAAATGTCAAGTCGGCAACTGCTCGACAAAGCCCACAACTACTTGGTCATGGACGAACATCCCGACAGCCAGCTGCTTCTTTACTCTATCGTTGCCAATCGGTATTATGCCAAGCCTAAAGACACAGAGAGACAGAAGGATGGCATTCTGGCTTTCAACGCCATGGGGCAAATCTACCATATTTACTTCCACGAATATTCAAAAGCCTACAGCAATCTCTTGATTGCCAAGAAAATTGCCACAGACAACAACTACCCTACTATCTTGCCAGAAATCAATTTGCACATCGTAGGCATCAACCGTTCGCTCAAGACATTGCTCGATGAGGAAGGGTACCGTGAAGAGCTGATTGGCCAATACAGGGAAGTCTTCGAGGAAGCCATCAAGGTGGGCAACTACAAGAACATCACCTTGGCCATGATGAACATGATTTCTTTGGCCAATGAAGACAGCTTGGAACACACCATCTTGAAAGAGATGAAAACTTTCGAGCGTATCGTTTTCCCGAAAGAAGAGCAGACGGCTCAATATCGTTTTGCTCAAATCATGCTGAAAGGTGTGAAAGCATTCATGCGTCACGACTACGATGCGGCTCTTGCCGAATACGACAGGCTGTTGGACAAGAAAGTTGCCAACACGACCATCGACCTCCAGCACCAGTTCAACTACCATGTCATGCGTGCCGTCGTGTTTATGGTTTCCAATCAAAGCGAGAAAATGCTACAGGAACTCAATGCGATGGAGCGCTTGGGGTATCAGGCAGACACCCCAGAGTGTGTACTCAGTGCCTACCATGCCAAATGGGACTACTATAAAGAGACGGTTCCCCAGAAAGACTCCTGTCAGAAGTACCAATTGCTTTATCTGGAGCTGAAAGACAGCATCATGAACCACCAGAAGCTCAACTCGCTGAAAGAAACGGAGTTTCTCTTCCAACTGAATGTTGCCAATGAAGAAATGCGCGAACAAGCTTATGAGCAGCGCATGCAGCGCAACATCTTGTGGGGAGTAGCTGCCATTGCCGTACTATTGGCTGTGTTCCTCGCTATGCTCTATCGCAACTACCGCAACGTCAGACGAAAGAACGAGCAACTCTACCAGCGCAACCTCGAACTGTTAGCGGCCGACAAGGAGAAGAAAGAGATGAAGAAAAAGTACGAAAGCAGCTCGCTGACCGATCAAGGCAAGGAATCGATCTTGCAGAAAGTGATGAGCGTGATGGAGACCAGCGACGATATATTTCAACAGGATTTCACGCTCGCACGACTCTCTGCCCTTGTCGAGGCCGACCACCATCATGTGTCACAGGTCGTCAACGAACAGCCCTGCCAAGGCTTTGCCGCCCTGCTCAACGACTACCGTATTAAGGAGGCTTGCCGACGGATGAACGACACCAAGACCTACGGCAGCCTTACCATCGAAGGCATCGCCAACAGCGTTGGCTTTAAGTCGCGACCTTACTTTGTGAAGGTGTTCAAAGAGCAGACAGGACTCACCCCCTCGGCCTATCTGAAATTGGCCAAGAGCAAGAATGCGACCGCTTAGAGAACGGTAAAACGGCCGTTTTTGTCCTCTGCGATAGAAACGTACAAAACCATCGTTTTTTTTGTTGCCCGATTGCCGCAAAAGACCTATCTTTGCGGCATGAGTTTCTTTACATTTATGTTTAACAACCAAAAAAGAATCGTATGAAAAGTACATTGACCAAACAACTGACCACGGTGCTGATGCTCATGGCTTTCAGCATCACAGCGATGGCACAAAGTGCGCAATCAAACCATTTTCAGACCATAAGAGATGATCGTAATGGCATTATCATCCAGGAGTCGCTTACGCCACTAAGCAAAAGCAAAGTGCAGATGAAACAACTCAGTAAACCAAAGACAGACATACCTTTTAGGCAGAGAAAGAGAGTCACAACCAAGGACGACACCAACCTGGTGAAGCTGAATATAGAATTGGTGGAGCATAACAACATTACAGGCTATCCTTACGATGTAAGTTATTTCAAAACTTCCCCAAATGAATTTAACTTTTTGGAAATAGGAGAAAACGAAATACCAGCAGGAACTTATAATTTTTTCACTTGGTTCTATCGGATAGATGAAAATGGGTTTGAACAAACCTATTTAGTAATCAAAGAAGATGTAGTGGTTGATGCCGATATGACACTTACCTTCGATGCCGATGAGGCAAAAAACTATATATCGATGGATACCTACGACATTAATGGGAACTTGCTCGTACTGCCCAAGGCCCACTACAACGAAGACGGAGAGTTTGAATGGGTGGATACCGATTACGACTTGTATAGGGCGTATACATCAGTTTCATACGAAGGGTATGGTGAATTTTACTATGGTATAGGTAACACTTGGGATCCTTCGCATTTCTATATTTCTGATGTCGGCAACAAAATAAGCATTAGCGTGGCGAGTTTCTTTCCCAAAGATGGAATGATGTACACCGTCAATCATTATGCCGAACATGTTACTTCAGACATACAAATGGCCAATGATCCGAAAGACTTCATCATTCACGAAGAAACATTCAAGTCAACTCCCATCCATGGAGAATCAGAAACAGCACTCTATCCTGTTGTTTCAACCTTAGACTTTGGAACCGCATATCGTGAAACTGAGATGCCTGATGGAAAACTGACTCTCTGCATTGGCAAGACACCAAAGCCAGACATAACGTCTTTCATTTATATTGCCGCTGCTGATTATGCCTGGACTGTAGTTGAAGATTACGGAGATGGTGAAGTCTACTCTTGGACTGAAGAAAAAACCATGCAGAGCCTTCCGATACTAAATATCGACGGACAGCTACGCTACCACAATAATGGTGAGATGCATTACTTCGATGGAATGGAAGATTTTAATTACTTGATTGATGGGAAGATGGTAGATATGAAGATTGCTCCAGAGAACACGGTCTACGCTTATCCGTTGAGTAAACGTGTTTCAACCATGTTAGGTAACAGTTGTCCAATGGTTAATTTCCAATTTCAACCCTATCCGTATTATGAAGGTGACTATGCGGTAAGACAGTTCATGGTGAGTTACAAAGGACGCTATGGTGAGATACGTTCAAGCGATTGCATCAATGCCCATCTCTTAGTCAAGGAAGGAGATAAAGCAATATACGATGCCAGTTTACAAGGATATGATAACATGTGGATTGATGATTACAACTGGGATTCCGGAACATTCGATGTCACCCTCACCAACGAGAACATTGATGTTGATGGCTTGCAGGGCAGAAACGTAGCAAGGATGTACCTCGACAAGAGCAAGGCCGACCGCTGCCCACCTTCGCTGAGCATTCTCGACTTCCGCGATACTAAGGGTATGGTGACCGATCGCTTTGCCACAGCTGCTGATGGCATTCTGAACTTCTATGCCTGCGACCACAATTTCAATGTCACAGAAGATTGGAAATACTACTGGACGGTGTCTAAGCCGACGGTGGAGGTAAGCTACACGCCTTACGATACCGAAGATTGGAAGCCGCTACCCGTAGAAGAAGACCCCAGTCTGTTCTTCCTCCCCACAATGGGCTACTTTTACAGCGGTTCGCTGAAAGACGTCACGGGAGCAGGCCGCGAGGGCTGGTTCGACCTGAAGATTCGCTTAGAGGACGAGGCTGGCAACTGGCAGGAGCAAGTAATCAGTCCCGCATTCCGCATCGACGATTTGGTGGACACTGGCATTTCGGACGAAGAATTAAGAATGAAAGATGATAACTTGAAAGCTACAACAGTTTACGACCTGCAAGGGCGTATGAATAATATCGGCTGTTGCAACAAAGGTGTTAGCATCATCCGCAAAAAGAACGGAGATGTCTGTAAAGTTGTAGTCAGGTAAGTGATATATCTGCCAATCTCAATTAGAAAAAGATCTGGCAAATAATACTTAAATCAAATCTGCCAAATCACGATTACATCAAGATTTGGCAGATTTTCTTATTTACCATGTATACAAATCACCCGTTAATAAAACACAAATAAGGGGTGATGGTTTTGGTGATTCCATGAGAATTGCATATCTTTGCAAAGAATATCGCAATATGCTCCCCGTTAATTGTCATGAGTAGAGGAAAAGAGATTTGCAAGACGCTGAAGTCCATCCGTAAGCAGGTGGCCGATGCGAACGGTATAGAGTATGAGCCGACGGAATGCACCCACAAGGGCGACTGCGTCGGAACATGTTCCAGCTGCGAGCAGGAAGTGCGCTACATCGAGCGACAGCTGAACATCCGCCGCATGCTGGGCAAGGCCGTCTCTGTGGCAGGCATCAGTATGGGCATGGCCGCTCTGACTGGGTGCCATAGCAGCAAGATGCCATTGCATAGGCCCTTGGCAGGCGATGTTCCCTATATGGACGACCGACCGTTGCGGGGAAAGGTGCCCTCACCACCTTCCGACACCCAACAACAAGAAGGCAGCGACAGCACACAACAAGCGAAGACGATGGTGATGGAGAGCGACACCATCAGCGAACCCGTGCTCTTCGGCATGCCTGCACAAACAGTGCCTACATTTCGTGGCGGAGAGAATGGACTGAAGGAGTGGATTGAAGAAAACATACAATATCCCGATGGATTCAGCGGTAATGCTCGCGTGTTGGTAAGGTTTACTGTTCAGGAAGACGGGACGGTTTCCGATGCAAAAGTGCTGCAATCCATCTCACCCGAACTTGACGCTGAGGCGCTCCGTCTGGTGAGCATCATGCCGAAATGGAATCCTGGAAGAATCGGCGACCATGCAGAACCGATGACATATATCGTCCCCATTGTTTTCAAAACTGAATAGCTTCATTCCCAATTCTCAATTCTTCATTCTTCATTCTCAATTTAAGGATTCTTCATTCTTCATTTAAAAATTCTTCATTCCCATGTCCGCTCCCCTCATCGCCATAGACCGCCATCGGCTGTCCACCGACGGACAGGGTGTCACCACGCTGGTGGCCTTCCACGGCTGTCCGCTGCATTGCCGCTATTGCTTGAATCCGCAATGCCTGCAGCCCGAAGGAATCTGGAAAAGCGTTACTCCCGAAGAACTCTTGGAAGAGGTAATCGTGGACAACCTCTACTTCGAGGCAACCTCGGGCGGCGTAACCTTCGGTGGCGGCGAACCTCTGCTGCGCCCCGACTTCATTGTTGCCTTCTTCCAATTGATGAAAGCCGACGAGCGCATACACACCCCGTGGCGCATCACTATAGAGACCAGCCTCAACGTTGCTGCGGAAAGCCTGCAAACGGTGTTGCCCTTCGTGGATGAGCTCTTCGTGGACATCAAGGACATGAACCCCGACATCTATCAGCGTTACACCACCGCCAGCAACCAGCAGACGCTCCACAACCTCACTGTCTTTGCCAACGAACTGATCCCGAAGACGATTATCCGCTTGCCGCACATCCCCAACTACAACACACCGGAGGACGTCGTCCGAAGCCGACAGCAGTTAGAAGCGACGGGCTACCGTCGCTTCGATGAGTTCGACTATGTCAAATAGCCGACAGCGCTTGTCCGAGCAAGTCTCGCTCCTACCGAGGAGTTTCGTTCGGAATTTGTCCAACACCTCACCAAACATCTCACCATTAGGCTGGCCCCCCGGCCTCCGAAGAAGGAGGAGCCGGGGGGTTCGTCATTCACAGCCTTGAGTTCGTCACTCACAGCCTTAGGTTCGTCAAAAAGTCTCGGTTAATCATGGTTTGAATCGCGCATTATTTGTATTTTTGCACGCAGTTAAACCATTTCAGATTATACCATTATGAGACAAGAACAATCTTTTATGAAGAGAGCATGGCTCTCATTGTTTGCACTTGTGGCGATAGTCATGGGAGCAAACGCACAGTATGTGTTCGTCATTGCCAATCCAAGTGGCGAGGTACGTGTCGGTAAGACTACCGATTTGGGCGCCTACATGGATGGTATGCATTTTATAACTGATGCCGAGCCAGGTGAGACGATTTATTTTGATTTCCGCCCTTACAGCGGTTATCAGTTCACGGGTAATATTACAAACGATGCCGGTCTGACGGACATCACCCTGCTTGACAATGGGCTCTATTCTTTCACCATGCCCGAGTATGAGGGAGTTTTCTCCATCAACATCAAGATCTTTTTTGAGGTAGAGGCGGTTGTCGTCGAAGGGGTCGATATCAACGAGGACAATTTCCCCGACGCTAACTTCCGCAGCTGGCTGCTGTCTCAGTCGTACGGCTCGGATGCCGTCATTACCGACGAGGAGATGGCTGGCATCACTAAGATTTCGGCTCAAGGATGCGGAATAGAAGACCTGACTGGTATCGGATTCTTCACCCAATTGAAAACGCTGTGGTGTAACGACAACCAGATCCGAGAGCTCGACCTCACCCAGTGTCCTGACCTGAGAAACTTGCAGTGTGACAACAACTTATTGACGGAACTTGATGTCGAAGCCTGCCCTTACCTGAACCAGCTCTACTGTTGCAACAACCAGCTGACAACGCTTGATGTCTCGCATAATCCTGACTTGGCTGTGCTGGCGTGCTATGGCAACCAGCTGACTGCGCTTGATGTGACCAACAACACTTTGTTAGAGCAGCTGTTGTGTGAGAACAACCAGATAGCCACGATTACGGGTGTTGCCAACCACAACAAACTGATGCTCTTTAATTGCAACGACAACCAGCTGACCTCGGTCGATGTATCAGGTTGCACCGCCCTGTTCCAGCTCTATTGCTACAACAATAAAATAAAGGGTGAGGGGATGACGACCTTGGTTAACTCATTGAATACCAATGGCGGCTATATGGTGGTGATCGACCTTGAGAGTGAGACGGAGGAGAACGAAATGACAGACGAACAGGTGGCTGCCGCCAAGGCAAAAGGGTGGTCGGTGGAAGCCTGTCTTGATGGCGACTTTGTCCCCTATCCCTACGATCCCGATGACCACCAGTATGTTGACCTCGGCCTGCCCAGCGGCACGTTGTGGGCTACGTGTAACGTGGGTGCCGTACAGCCTTATCAAAGCGGCCTGTTCTTCGCATGGGGCGATACCGAGGGTCATGGCAGCGACCCCGCCGACGGCTATCTGTTCAGCTGGGAGAACTACAAGTGGTGCGAGGTGGCAGGCGAAGACACCTGGTTCACCAAATACTGCTCGGACAGCAGCCGTGGCTTGGACGGCTTCATCGACGGCAAATACGAACTTGACCCAGAGGACGACGCCGCATGGGTGAACTGGGGTCCGCAGTGGCGTATGCCAAGCTGGGAACAGTTTGAAGAATTAAGGAATGAATGTACTTGGACGCGGATGCTCCTGGGCGATGTCTATGGCTACGATGTGGAGGGGCCCAACGGCCATTCGATCTTCCTGCCCGATACGAAATGGCGTATCGACGACCTGCTGCTCGACGGCGGTGCTTTCTGGTCGCGTACAGCTAACCCTGAAGATGTTGGCGGTGCCTACTATCTCGGATGGGATGCTTACGAATGGGAACACTTTGCGTGGTATGAGTATGGCGGCCGCCTCGACGGCCAGTGTGTGCGCCCTGTTTTCAACGCTATTGAGGTGACGCTCAACAGCGACGACGAAGGCAACTACTGGGCAACGTTCTACAACGACGCATCGTATACCGCCGATGAGAACGCCACCGTCTACACGGCTCAGGTGAACGGCGACCAGACGAAGGTGATCCTGACCGAGGTGGCGGACAACACCATCCCCGCAGGCAATGCCGTGGTGCTGAAATCGACAACAGCCACCGTCACGATGATTTCTGCCGAGGGTGTGTCGGGCACGCTCGAAAACAATGACCTCCAGGGCTCGTCGACGCCCATCGCGACGCCCGCCGACACCTACATGCTGGTGAAGGGCGGCAACGGCGTGGGCTTCTATCATTGGACGGGAGAGACCATCCCCGCCGGCTGTGGCTATCTCACACTAAGCGGAATATCGGATGTCCGCACGTTCCTGAGCATGGGCACTGATGAGCCACAAGCCACTGGCGTTAAAGCCCCCCTGGCCCCCGAAGGGGGAGCACGAATGAAGAACCAACAGTCGGTGCCTACGGGGAAAGCCAATGAAGAATGGCGTGGTGGCATCTACGACCTGCAGGGCCGCAGAGTCATGAAAATGGAGCGTACAGGGAATAATTCTTCATTCTTCATTCTTCATTCCCGAAGAAGGGTATCTATATCATCAATGGCAAGAAGTTCGTTGTGAAATAAAGACAGAAGGGGAACAACGATGAAGAAGAACATGACGACAATAGCCGACGATGCCCGGCGGGATTACATGCAGCCCACCCTTGAGGTGTGTGAACTACAGCCGGGTCCAGCTTTGCTTGAAACTTCTAAAGAGGAAACGCTCACCATCGTCGATGACGAAGAGGAAGGCTGGCCTGAAGATCCTGAAACAGGACAGCCTTACTCTCCGTGGTAATAGGGAGGGTATTTGACGCGGACGAGCCGCGTCCTACACAACGAGCAGCGGCATCAGCCTCCACGACGAGCAGCGGCATCAGCCTACCTGCGAGCCGGGCTTGACGTCTTTCGTAGTAGTGACGACAGAGAGCGACTCGTCGAAGTCGACGGCCGAGAGAATCATTCCCTGGCTCTCGATGCCCATCATCTTGCGCGGGGCGAAGTTGGCCACGAAGAGGATGCGGCGGCCTACGAGCACCTGCGGATCGTCGTAGAAAGCGGCGATGCCACTGAGGATGGTACGGTCCTGTCCTGTACCGTCGTCGATGGTGAACTGCAGGAGTTTCTTCGACTTCTTCACTTTTTCGCAGGCTTTGACCAGTCCGACGCGGATGTCGAGCTTTTCGAAGGTTTCGAAGTCCACGTTCTCCTTCACGGGAGCTGCCTTGAAGGCCTTAGCCATGTTGGCTTTCTTCGTGGCTTCGAGTTTGTCGAGCTGCTTCTGGATGACATCGTCTTCAATCTTCTCGAAGAGCAGCTGGGGCTCGCCCAGCTGGTGTCCGGGCTTGAGAATCTCGGTGTCGCCGAGCTGGTTCCAGTCGAACTCCGGCAGGTTGAGCATCTCGCGGAGCTTCTTCGACGAGAAGGGCAGGAAGGGCTCGAAGGCGATGGCGAGGTTGGCTGTCAGCTGGAGGCAGATATTGAGGATGGTTGCTACGCGGGCAGCCCCCGAAGCCCCCCCTACGGCCCCCGAGGGGGCTTCATGTGTATCATGCGCGGGGACATTTGTAGCCCCCTCGGGGGCTGAATGGG
>JAGBLC010000063.1 GCA_017635615.1 Prevotella sp. | reverse complement strand
TTGTGGAAGATGTTGCCGAAGGTGCGGTTGTCGATGATGTCCTCGTCGCTGTCAGGCTCGCGCAGTCCCAAGATATCATTGAAATAGAACTGCAGCTGGCAGCGCAGGTAGCGGTTGATGGATGTGGGATAGAGGGCCGATGGCTGCTGGTCGTGCGTGGCGCTAAGAGGACTGAGGAAGGTGTGCAGCTTCTCCATTGTTGCGGCCGACTTCCCGATGGCCTTCGGAGCGGTATGGGGTGTCAGCGGCGTCTGTCCGGTAAGGAGCGTCTGACGCTTGAATACGATATTGCTCTCGACCATCAGCTGCGTGACGAAACGGCTCACCTCGCCCGTCTGCGTCTTGTCGGTGCTGCTGTTGTAGAGGATGGTGATGTCGGAAGAGCGCTGCAGCAGCCTGTGGAAATAATAGGAGTAGACGGCCACTTTGTGCTCGATGGTGGTCAGCCCGAAAGCCTTGCGGATAGAATGGGGGATGAACGACGAATCGTTGACGTTCTTGGGCATCTTCCCCTCGTTGCACGAGAGGATGAGCAGGTGGCTGAAGTCGAGGTTGCGTGTTTCGAGCACCCCCATTACCTGTACCCCTACGGCAGGCTCGCCGTGGAAAGGTATCGCAGTCGATGCAAAGAGTTGCTGCACCAGACGTTGCAGGGTGATGATGTCTAATTGGATGTCGCCGTCGCCGACGAGTGCCAACAAGCGGTTGAGCAGGGTGTACACTTTGAAGAACGCTTCTGTCTGGAGGATGTTGGGCGTTGGGTGCTGGGTGTTGCTGGTTTGCTTCAGGTCCTGGGTGCTGGGTGTCGGGTACTCTTGCGGTGCTCCCAGCTCTCCGAGCGACGCGTTGGCGGCAACGCTCTTGATGGCGGCAACAACCCACCGTAGCGTCTCGGCTGGTGTAGCGTCGCTGTCAACGATGCGGAAGCCGTCGGGAAGATAGGCTGCCAAGGGGTGGTGGAAAAGCCGTCGGTGGGAAGAGCGTCCGGGAAAGGCACGCGTGGCGAGCAGACAGTCTACGAGCGATGCTGCCGGCGTATCGCTCAGCGGATAGCCGGTGGTGATGTTCGCCTCGGTCAGACTGTCGGGCAGGCTGTGGATGAGCGATGGCAAGAGATGCTCGTCGCACATGACGATGGCCGTCTGTCGTCCGTCGCTGATGCGGCTGCCCTCTTGCAGCCAGCTGTCAGCATAGCGTGCCTGCACATTGTCGGTGGCGGTGCTGACAAGGGTGATGTGCTTCTCGCGGCAGAGATTGTCGTAGATGTCGGCATCGCGGCTGTCGAGCTCGTTGGGGAAAGCTTTCAGCATCTTGCTGACAAAGGTGCCTGCCTCGTTCTGGGGATTGTCGATATAATAGTGGTCGAAATCCCAGTAGAAGTGTGCCTTGCCTTGCTTTTGCAGACGGCCGAAGAGTTGTTGCTCCACCTCTTGGAGCAGGTTGAAGCCCACGAAGATGTAGTGGTCGGATTGCCACGAGATATCGGCGTTCTCCGTTACCTCACGGAAGAGCATTCCCTCGTATGCAATCTGCTGGCTGGCAAGCCGTTGGCGATAGTCGTTATAGATGTCATCGAAGTGGCTCCACAGCTGCAGGAAGCGCTTTTTGAGCTCGCTGTTGTGTTCGGCACTGAAGTTTTGGAAGAAGGCTCTGAGTACCCTTATCTGCTCTTCTGAGAGGTACGATGTGTCGTCCATCTCGTGGAAGTTGCTCAGGTTGGCAAACACCTTGTGGGCATCGGCCATGCTCTTGTCGATGTCGTCGAAGTCGGCCAGCAGCAGTTGTCCCCAGCCATAGAAGTGGTCGAGTGTTTCGTCAAGACCAGTATGCTTGACGAAGCTCTTGTGCAGGTCGGCAATGAGTTTCAGCTCGTCGGCTATGTGCAGGGTGGCATGCTGTGAGAAGAGTTCGCTGATGGTATAGTAGGCCGGACTCCAGATGGGCCGTCCCGCCATTCTGGCGAGATGTTCGTTGAGGAAGATGGAGGCCCGCTTGTTAGGGAACACTACTGCCGTCCGTGCGAGATTGTCGCCGAATTTGCGGAGAATGTCCTCCGCCACATATTCTAAGAAAGTCTTTTTCATCATTCTGTATACGGATAATTAGGATGTTAACAGCTAACGCTCGCCACTCTGTTCTCGTAGACAAACCAGAGGAAACCGCTCACGCGGGGGTAGCCCATGTCGCGAAGCAGCTGCACATACTCAGCTACCTGGCGATAGTGCTCTTCGCGTTCGTGTCCGAACTTGAAGTCTACCACCACCACTTCGCCATTGTCGTACATCACTCGGTCGGGCCTGCGCTTGAAGAGCTTCCCTTCGTTGTCGATGGCGATGATGCTTTGCTCGTTGAATGTATGCCAACGTCCTGAGAACCAATCTTTCACCTGCGGATTGCTGAATCGGCTCTTCAGGATGCTCTCCACCTTCTTTCGCGAGATATTCTCGTCGTAGACGATACCATCCTGTTCGAGCGAGCGTAGGATGTCGGGGATGTCGCCGGTCGTGTTGATTTGCGAGAAGATGCGGTGCATCACGGCACCCATCTTGATATAGTCGTTCTGGGGCAAGGACGTCTCGTCTGGCAGAGGCGCATTCTCCTCGTCGGCAGCTTGCCGGATGAAGTCGTGGCTCTGGTTGCTCTGTCGGAAGGTGGCGTGGTTGGGATGTGCCTCGATGTGGATGGTGTGTTGCTCGGCCGGCTGCAGGAAGATGTTGCTCGACCGTTTGCTCTTTTTCTTGCTCGTCGTGGCGAGTTCTCCATATTCGAAGGTGATGGGTTGTGTCTTGTCGTCGGGCGCATCGTAGACGGCATCTTCAAGCCACACGCTGGTGTTGTCGTCCTGACTCTCTGGGTGTTCCGCTTGGTTGTCGGCAACGAGTTTGGGCAGACAATTCTCGATGAGTTCGCTGCGCAGTCCCTTTGCTCCTCTCCGACCTACGACGAAGAGGTTGCGACAGGCTCTTGTGAAGGCCACATAGAGCAGGTTGAGGTTGTCTACGCACGTCTGCAGGTGCTCTCTGGCATAGTCGTCGCGGTAGACGGTATCGGCCAGACGCGAGTTGTAGTCGACCGGAACGATGGGCAGTTCGTTGAAGACAGGTTCGTCCGTCTTGCACCACAGCGTATCGGGCATCTCTAGGCGCCAGTCGCACCAGGGGATGATGACGTTGTCGAACTCCAGGCCTTTCGATTTGTGGATGCTGATGATGCGGATGCCCTCAAGCTCGTTGCTCTGGATGTTCACCTTGAACATCTCTTCGTCCCAGGTCTTGAGGAGACCTTCTAAGTCGGCGCCGTTGTCTTGTACAAAGGCCGACAGTTCGTCAAACAGCTTGCACACATATCCGCTCTCGCTCTCGATGCGCTGCAGTTGCAGCTCGCGGAAGAGCCGTTCTGCGAGGTCGTTGAGGGGCATGGTTCGCATCTGGTTCATCTCCTCGTCGGTCCACGTCGGCATCTTCTCTCCTGTTATGTAGAGGAAGGCACGCTCTACGTTCTCACGGCTGATGGCATCAGCGGGATTGGCGATGAAGCGCAGGGCGTTGATGATGGTGTTGACAGCCAGCGAGGCGTCGAGTCGGAATGCCTCGTCGCTCACGATGTTGAGGTCGGGGCGCGTCGTCATGAAGTAGTCGGCGATGACGGGAATATACTTGTTCTTCCGAACCAGTATGGCGATATCGCTCTGCCTCACGCCAGCCCCGATGAGCTCGTCGATACGGTTGCCTACGAGCTGGAGCGTGGCGTTGTCGTAGTCGTCGGTGGGCAGCAGCTTGATGCTGACGAGCCCTTCGGCCTGCTTGCCTTCTGGTATCAGCTGCTTCACTCCGCTGTAGGCGGTGAGCAGCTGCGAGGCCTCGTCGGGAATGACCGTTCGTTCGTTGTCGTACTCGATGTCTTTGGCCGCGAGGAAGAAGGCATTGTTGAACCTGACGATATTGCGAGCCGACCGATAGTTGGTGTCGAGGGGCAGCACTTCGACGCTTCCTTTTGTCTTGGCAAACTCCCCCTCGATGTTGTTGAGAAGTCGCCAGTCGCCGCTGCGCCATCGGTAGATGCTCTGCTTGACGTCGCCCACGATGAGGTTGTGGATGGTCTGAGAGTTGATGGGTGAGGAGTGAGAGGTGAGGGGTGCGTGGCTCATCGTCTCCTGCAGGAGCACTTTGAAGTTTTGCCATTGCACGGTGCTCGTATCTTGAAACTCGTCGATCATGATATGCGTCAGCTGGGCTCCCGTCTTCTCGAAGATGAAGGGGCTGTCGGCGTTGTCTATCAGCCGGTGGAGCAGCTGTTGGGTGTCGCTCAAAAGGAAGCGGTTGGCGTCGTTGTTGAGCTGTCGCACCTTCTGCTCGATGCTGCTGAGCAGCCGTAGTTCGTTGAGGTGGCGCAGCGTCACGTCGGCAGAGACCATCATCTTCCATTGTCGCTGTCGGTTGGCTTCCGCCTCTTGTAGCAGGGGGATGAGCTTGTCGTTTGCCAAGGCAACGATCTGTTGCCTGTCGGGACTGTTCTTCGTGCTCCATTCCTCGGCGTTGTCGAGGCACTTGGTGAGTGTCTGCGTCATGCACTTCTTGTCGCTCCAGTCCTTGCCGCGCAACTTGTTGAAGTAGGAGGCGATACCACGTGTGCCGCCCTTCAGACTTTCCGGTGCGAGGCCTCCCGTCTGCAGCAGATGCTCGAACTGGTCGGCATAGCCTGCCATCTGCTCGACAGCCTCTGTGCGGATGTTGCGCAGCTTCTTGGCATAGCGGCTGAAGAACCCCTCCTCCTGCAGTTTCGCATTCAGTTCCTCGCTCGACGACTTGTAGTAGTCGCGGAAGATGGTTTGTCCGAATCGCTTGATCTGTCCGATGACGTTCCACGACTTGTCGTCCTCGATGTTCTGCTCGATATAGCTGATAATCCAACTGAGCATCTTGTCGTGACGTGTCAGTTCTTCTATCATCTGGTCGACGGCCTGCTCTTCTACCTGGTTGTCGTTCAGTCCGATGCGCAGGTTGGCTGTCAGTTCCAGTTCGCGTGCCAGGTTGCGAAGGATGGATTGGAAGAAGGTGTCGATGGTCATCACGCGAAACTGACTGTAGTCGTGCACCATGAGGGTCAGGGCTTTCGAGGCTTGCTCGGCGGCAGCCTGTCGCGTGATGTGCAGGTCGTCGATGATCTTTTCGAGATAGCTCTCCGAGTCGTCCAGTCCGTGGGCGATGCCGTAGAGCTGGGAGAGGATGCGTTGCTTCATCTCCTCGGTGGCCTTGTTGGTGAAAGTCACGGCCAGGATGGTCTTATACTGCTGTGGGTTGAGCATCAGCAGTTTGATGTATTCAACAGCCAGGCGGAAGGTTTTTCCGCTGCCTGCACTTGCTTTATATACGGTAAGTTGTGGAGACATTTTTTAAATGA
Source organism: Prevotella sp. (assembly GCA_017635615.1). Taxonomy (GTDB): domain Bacteria; phylum Bacteroidota; class Bacteroidia; order Bacteroidales; family Bacteroidaceae; genus Prevotella. Next base: position 1,882 of record JAGBLC010000063.1, on the reverse strand, counting down.
AGAATTATTTAAATGAAGAATGAAGAATTGTGCATTGTGAATTATCAATTATCAATTGTCAATTATCAATTATCAATTATCATCACCAGTCTCGGAATAGCTCAAGGCCGATGCGGCACCCTATGCCGTCGTATTTGGCGTTGCGTGTGGCTACGAAGAGTCCGATGGAGAAGAGTCGGTTGGTGAATCCGTACCCCATCTCGGTATAGGGATAGATGCCGTCGACGACGAGAGCGCTGGCATAGATGCGTTCCATCTCGACATAGCGCCCTACGAAGGGTGCCCGCGAGAGGAGCATCAGCGGCGACTCGTAGGTGAGATTGAAGCGAACGTAGTAGTCGGAGCTGTTGTAGGTGTCGCGGTTGAGCAGCTGAAACTCTCCCGTCCAGTCGTCGTTCCAGCCGCCGGGAAGATTCTCGTCGCGGAAGTTCTCGAAGTCGAGGAAGTAGTTTTCGCGGTCTTTCATCGTGTACAGACCGCCGCCCCATCGCATCGACAACGAGCGCAGCCGGTAGAAGCGACGCAGCCAGATGGCATCGGCCTCGATGCGTCCGTACTGTGTGTTGCAGTTGCCGATGCCCTTGATGCCCTGTTCGTAGTTGACGACGAAGACGGGTCCCTTCCATCCCCAGGGGCGCAGGGTGGCCTCCACCATTGGTGCCAGCGAGTGGTAGGTGGTGGGGCGTCCTGTCTCTTCGAACCCCGTCTTGTCTACCGCCGACCGTCGGTGGTAGGTCAGTCCGGCACCAAGGCTCCAGTAGTCGTTCACGTCATAGCCGCCGTGCAGCTTGAAGTACATGTCGCGGAAGTAGTCGAGGTTGAGCTTCTCGTAGTGGGCGCTGTCGTCATGATGCTCGTCGATGATATAGTCTTTCACGCTCGAGTTGGTGATACGGTTGCCGTTGCCCACCTCAGCGGTGATGTAGCCCTGGTGCTTGATGTCGAACGTATAGGTGACGGGCAGCCGGAAGTAGAACTGCTTCTGTTTGAACGAATAGCCTCCCCGCAGTTGTGCTGCCAGTTCCTGCTGCTCGCTGAAGCGGTAATGGCCGCGTAGCTTGAACTTGTAGGTGAAGCCCTTTCTGCCCGTGTAGCCCAGATAGAGGGGGTTGAGGATGGGCGAGATGCGGAACGACCCCTGGTTCTGCGAACCGAAGTTGCCCTTGATGCGGTTGACGAGGTTGTCGCCGATAAGGTCCCAGAAGATGTATTTCCACGGGTTGCGCTTCCGCTTCTTCACCGTTCCTGCCCGGCTCTGGTCGATGGAGTCCTGCCGCTGGTACACCTGTAGGTATTCGTCGGGCAGGGGAGAGGGGCGCAGGCTGTCCATCAGCGCGCGGTCGTGATTGTCGACAATCGAGTCGGGGAGCGTCCTCGGCAGGTCGAACTCGATGTGGAAGTTGGCCGCGATGCGGTTGCCGGCACAGTGGAACGTACCGCCGATGTCGCAGTTGGCCGGTATGAGCGAGCGGAAGCCGCTCTGTCCCATCTCGGCAAAGACATGAAACGAGATCATGTCGTACTCGCCCTCGAAGTAGACGTTATGGATTCTTCCCGTGGCTTCCTCTACGAGGGCCTTACCCTTCACCACCTGTGTGTTGCCGTTGCGCGGCACGAAGGTGAGCTCCACCATTCCCGTGCCTGTCCGGCGGAAGCCGTAGCGGTAGAACTGCACGTTGCGGCGATGGAAGGGCGAGAGCAGATGGTCGTTCATCAGCGTCACCTCGTAGAGGGCCGGAGTGCTGAACTCGCTGAGCATGGGCATGGCCTGGCGGTTGCGCGAAAGGGTGCTCACCTCCACCTGACTTTGCCGGCGGGTGGTCTTGATGTCGTCGAAGGTGAAGCGCGAATAGCTTTCGCCCACATAGCGCGGATGCTTGCC
>JAGBLC010000003.1 GCA_017635615.1 Prevotella sp. | reverse complement strand
GTACGAGGTACGGGGTGCGAGAATAGCCAAGTGGAGGATTCGAGGTACGAGGTACGAGGTACGGGGTGCGAGAATAGCCAAGTGGAAGGCGAAGAAGGTAATCGCGTACCTCGCACCTCGCACCTCGTACCGCGAAAGCACACCATCGAATTCCGAGAAATATTAGGTTCGGTACAACAATACGAATACCGCAACAAGCTCGACTTCGGAGCTTCCAACCGCCGATGGCTGACGCGCCAGGAAATAGAGACCTTCCCCAACCCCTCCAAAGGAGGGGAGTCGGATCCCATAGGAGAAGAGCCGCGTAAGAGCCTTAAAGACATTCCTGCCTTGGGCTTCCACATCACGGGAGCCTTCGACAAAATCCTGCCCATCGAGCAATGCCACCTCATGGAGCCACTCCACAACGAGATACGCAACGCCATACGCGACTATGCGCTGCAGAACGGCATCACCTTCTTCGACCTGCGACAGCAGACGGGACTGCTGCGCGACGTCATCATCCGCAACTCCAACACGGGCGAATGGATGGTCATCATACAGTTCCACTTCGACGACGACGACAGCCAGCGGCAGGCACAGGCCTTGCTTCAGTATGTGGCCGACAGCTTCCCGCAGATCAGCGCGCTGCTCTATCTCGACAACCAGAAGTGCAACGACACCATCGGCGACCAGGACATCATCGTCTACAAGGGCAACGACCATATCTTCGAGCTGATGGAAGACCTGCGCTTCAAGGTAGGTCCGAAGTCGTTCTACCAGACCAACACCCTGCAGGCCTACCACCTGTACAGCGTGGTGAGGGAGTTGATGACAGCCCCCCCTTCAGTTCCCGAGGGGGCTACAAATGTCGCAGGACAGAAAAGTAATGAAGTCCCCTCGGGGGCAGAAGGAGGGGCACTGCCTCTCGTCTACGACCTCTACACCGGCACGGGCACCATCGCCAACTTCGTGGCCCGTCAGGCCCGTCAGGCCCGTCAGGTCATCGGCATCGAGTACGTGCCGGAAGCCATCGAGGATGCGAAGGTGAACTCGCAGATCAACGGCATCGACAACACGCTCTTCTTCGCCGGCGATATGAAGGACATCCTCAACGACGACTTTCTCCAGGAGCATGGGCGGCCTGACATCATCATCACCGACCCGCCGCGCGCCGGCATGCATCCCGACGTGGTGCAGACCATCCTCCGGGCACGGCCCGAGCGCATCGTCTACGTCAGCTGCAACCCCGCCACGCAGGCTCGCGACCTGCAGGTGCTCTGCCAGGACTACGACCTGCGCATCGTCCAGCCCGTCGACATGTTCCCACATACCCCCCACGTCGAGAACGTCGTCTTGCTCGTCCGCAAAGATCCCAACTGACAGATGGAGCCCCCTCCCGGCCTCCCCGGAGGGAAGGGGGTCCCAAGTGGCAGTCCCTGTAGGGGCGGACTATGTTCGGGCAAATTTGCCGCTCGATATGTGGTCGCTTGCCAGAGCAAGAATGCGAGAAAAAAACTACCTACGCATTGTAAATGCTTACATTCACACCAGCCGAGTTTCAAATTCGGCTGAACAGGGGACATCAGCCACTTATGCACTGTTGCGGGCGGAAACGCTGTTCCGCCCCTACAATGCGCCAACGTAGGAGGTTACGCCATTCCCGAGCTACGCTCGCCTACCCGTGGCCTTTCCCAGCGTGACACCTGCCACGTTTTTGCCTCTTATGCGCTCTTGCGACGCTGGGAAGCGTCGCCTCCTACGCTGCCACCAATGCGCAATAGCTAAAAATGAATATAAAAAGGCTATCAATTATCTTGACAAAACGTCTTCAACCTTTTTCGACATTCTACAAGGCGAAAACGGCTTTTTTGTGACCAAGAACCACCCGTCGGAGGCTCGCCCAGCACCGTTTTGGATGTAATATACGTCATATTGGCCTCTAATCTGCGTCACATTGCCGTGTAATGTGACGCAGATTGCGAGGTAAAATGACGCATATTGCGACCCAATATGCCGCTTCTTACATCCAAAGGAAACAGTCGGCCGACGACGAAACCGCCCAACATGCTCGCTGTCAACACTTTACACCAACTGCTCATTTCAGCGATATTTACGCCCGAACCTGCTCCTGCCTGAAAATACGCGACTATAGCATGGGGTGTTTTCTGAATTATCTTTACAACAGGCAGCTGACGAAGGTATTGGGTCGTTCGCAGCCCCCCCCATTTGTTGGTAACAATTACAATAAATTCCGAATACGTACATAGTTCCATTCGGAACTTTTCTGCAAAATTACAATAAATTCCGAATTGCCTGGTGTCGTTTCAATCTTCCGAATGCTATTGGCAGAGCTGGCCGGTACGCACATTGACGCGGAAATGATCGGTGGGAAGGGCATTGAGCATGCAGCGGAACACCGCGGCTAATGGGGCAATGACATCGCTCCCCGCTCCCCGCTCCTCGCTCCCCGAAAAGAACAGCTCATAGGCCTGAAGGCGTGCCTGCGGGATGTCGGCAAGAGCCGTCTGGCCGGCAAAGCGCAGCCGGTAGAGGTCGGTGACAAGGTCGAGGCCCGTCCAGACAGCGGTGCCGGAAGGTGAGGAAGCATCGGGATAGGTCCCGCCTATCTGTGGCAACATCTCCTGGAGCGCCGGTGGCAGATCTTGCTGCACATAGCGGTTGGCTACCAGCGAAGCGAACCATCTCTGGCAGAAAGCCGGATAGTCCCTGACTTCGCCGGAGACGATCTCTGACAGCGCGTCAGCAGGCCCAGCATCACCTCGCAGCGCGTATCTGCCGAAAAAGGTATCGAAACCAGGCACGCTGTCTACCAGGACAGTCTGGAAGTCGTAGATGCTGTCGTTCAGGAGGGTGAGAATCTTGTAGGCAGGCATACAACCAGCTATGGAGGGCACCTGCACGTCGATGAGGGAGGCATCGCCGGAAAGAAAGCGAGCCGTGTTGTTCAGATGCATGTGGCCAGAGATATGCAGCCGCAGGCCTGCATCGAGGAAGGCCTGCGCCACTTCGGGTCGAGGAACACGCGTCAGGTCGAAGGCCTTCTCGCCCCACGCCTCGCGGACGATGTCGGTGGCACCGCGGTTGAAGTCGACCAGCGGGTAGTGGCAGAACGCGACGAGCCGCTTGCCCTGCCGCTTCGCCCTTGCCGCAACGTCCTTCACCCAGTCGGTGAGGAAGGGTTTGTGCTGCATCACGTTGTTGTAGCCCGGCCAAGAGCCGTTCCACATTGTTGGGTCGCTCCTGTCTTGATTGCCATTCCCGCTCCTCGCTCCTCGCTCCCCGCTCCCTGCCTTTGGCGTGTGCACGCTGCCGTCGATGGCTAAGAGCCAGAGCCCCGCGATGGGTTCTGCAAGATAGGAAGCATCGGGATAGGGGGATGTGTTCACGGGACGTTCCCAATGGAGGAAATCCTGGCGCGGCTGGAATCCGAAGTCGCACCACTCGTCCGTCAGCTCGTCGTAGCCCAGACAGCGCAGCCCCGGGACAACGGTGTCGGGCGTGAGCATCTCATGGGGCTTGTTGGGCAGGAAGAACTGGCACGAATCGCTATAGATCACCCGTGGGCGACCATCCTTGCCCAGGAAGTCCTTCTGCCCCCAAGGCATGCCGACAGGATAGTTGGGGTCGTGGTTGCCGGTGGTCATGAAGAAACGCATGCCATAGCGGCGCTCGTAACCGTGGAGGATGCGCGTGACGGCCTGGCAGGCGGTCTGCTGCCCGTTGTCGGTGAGGTCGCCGGGGAGGATCACCAATCGGATGCCCCGACGGGCCACATCGTCGAGGACGGCCCGGAAAGCGAAGTAGTTCTCGTTGAACAGGCGGGTAGACCGTGCCTGCGACTCCCACGTACGCACCAGCTCGGGATGGCCCTCAACGTCCTGGATATGCGGATCGGCGATGATGGCCATGCGCTGTGCATGGCTCCCTACGGAGAAAGCGAGCCACAAGAGAATGCTGAATATGACCCGATATGGTTTCATTGCTGTGATTTATTTTTTTATTTTATCACGAATTGTCGAATAAATCTTATTTATTTCTAATTTATAGATATTACCCCTATGCTATAATTCTCAAATTCGTGATAGAAAATGTCAGCTGACGACACCGACGATCTCCTGCACCGACTGGCAGCCATGCTCGTCGAGCCAGCGGTCGATGCCGTCGCGCACCTTGATGGTGACGGCCGGGTCGATGAAGTTGGCCGTGCCTATCTCGATAGCAGTAGCCCCAGCCATCAGGAACTCTATGGCGTCGCGGGCCGTCATGATGCCGCCAAGACCCACCACGGGAATCTTCACCGCACGGGCCACCTGCCACACCATACGCAGGGCCACTGGCTTCACGGCCGGTCCGCTCAGCCCGCCGGTGCCGATGCTCAGCACGGGGCGACGCTTCTCCACGTCGATGGCCATGCCCATCAGGGTGTTGATGAGCGACACGCTGTCGGCTCCCTCTGCCTCTACGGCACGCGCGATGTCGGCGATATTGGTGACGTTGGGCGAGAGCTTCACGATGAGCGTCTTGGGGTAGCGCTGGCGGACAGCACGCACCACCGAGGCAGCCCCCTCGCACGTCACGCCGAAAGCCATTCCGCCCTGCCTGACGTTGGGACACGAGATGTTCAGCTCGATGGCCAGCACATGCTCCAACAGCGCCACACGGGCAGCACACTCAGCATAGTCGTCGGGCGACGAGCCGCTGACGTTGACGATGACGTTCGTCCCGATGTCCTTCACCTCGGGGTAGATATGTTCGCAGAAATAGTCTACACCCTTGTTCTGCAGCCCCACGCAGTTGAGCATGCCCGAAGCCGTCTCGGCCATACGCGGATAGTCGTTGCCCTCACGGGGATGAAGGGTGGTGCCTTTCACGATGATGCCGCCCAACTCATGGAGGGGTACGAAATCGGCAAACTCTATGCCATAGCCGAATGTCCCTGATGCCGTCATCACGGGATTCTTCAGCTCCATCTGATGTATCTTTACTCTTAAATCTGCCATCTTTTTAATGCTTAATGCTTAATGCATAATAATTCTTCATTCTTCATTTCCAGAAGATTCTTCATTCTTCATTTCCAGAAGATTCTTCATTCTTAATTTCCAGAAGATTCTTCATTCTTAATTTCCAGAAGATTCTTCATTTTTAAAGATTCTTCATTTTTAAAGATTCTTCATTACCATAACAGTCTTTCTGTGCTGAACACCGGTCCCTCCTTGCAGACGCAGAGGTTGCCCTCTGTGGTCTTCTCAACGCAGCACAGGCAGGCCCCGAGGCCGCACGCCATCATGTTTTCGAGCGAGGCCTCACAGTAGACTCCCATAAGCTTAGCCATTCGAGCCACAGCCACCATCATCGGTTTTGGGCCGCATGTGGATATCTGGCTGAACGACTCGGCCTCCCAGATGGAATGGTCTGAAACAAAGCCTTTCTCGCCCATCGAGCCATCTTCTGTCGTCACGCACACGCGCCCGTACTTATTAAACTCGTCGAGCATCAGCAGGTCGGCCGACGTCCGTGCTCCCAAGAGGAATGTCGGCGTGATGCCCAGGTCGTTGAGCCACTTGCCGTAATAGAGCAGCGGGGCGACACCGACACCGCCGCCCACAAGCAGAATACCAGAGGAGGCTTCGTAAGGGGGATTCAGGCAGAACGAATTGCCCAACGGGAGGACACAGTTCAGCGTGTCGCCGGCTCGCAATGCTGCCAGACTGCGTGTGCCGTCACCGACAACGGCCACCAGAAGCCACAGCTCGTTGCGGTCGCGGTCGACAAAGTGGACCGATATGGGGCGACGCAAAAAAGTGGTGGGCGAAGCGTCGACGCGCACTTCCACAAACTGGCCGGGCAGAATCTCGGGCAGCTCGTTGTCGCTGGTGAGTTTGACAAGTACATAGCGTTGATGCACACGGGTGAGTGAAACGACACGCAGGTCAAGGATATACTTCTTCATCTTCTTTATAATATTTTCGGTGCAAAGTTACGAATAAATAAGCGAAAAGAAAAGAAAAACGTAATTTTTTCTTTTCTTTTCCGACGCTACCTTGCGTCGTAACAGCAAATACATGGCAGGTGTCACGCTACGAAGCGTGACCTCATACATTAGCGCCCCTACGGTAGCATGCCTCCCAGTTCGCCCAGACATAGTGATGTGCAAACGAGGGCGAAGATTACTACCCCGAAATGTTTCACGCCACTATTTCTTAGGCACAAAACTCTCCCAAGTCTGGTCATCGTAGAACACCCGAATCTCAGTAATCTGACGTTTCGTTTTGTCAAAATAATTCAGACTAATTTTCGACTGATTCGGCACGCTCCGGAAGCCTGTTGGAGATGCAGGTTGTTGATGACTCACAGCCACCTCGGGAGTAGGGGTGAAGTCGAGCATCGGTTCCGACGTCTGGTTCGGTCGACCGTCAACGACACCTTCAGCCTGATCGTCTTTTCCATCAACATACATCGGTCCCTTACCAAACATGAGCCACTCCAAATTAATACTGGGCAACTTCGAGCGGATAGCCTCCACGGTGTTGAGCGTGGGTTTGGTGCGCTCGTTGAAAATACTGCTCAGCGATGCCGCCGACATCCCGAGGAAGTTGGCGAATGTCTGTTGAGTCATGTGCTGACTCTCCATGATCTGCTTGATTCTATCCTTCATATTTTTGGTGCTTAGCCGAAAAATAGGGCGTAAAAGCCCGTTTTGCTTTCAATTTACAAAGGTAAAGCAAATATTTGAGACAAACAACAAATGTAGAAAATATTTTAGAATTATTGATATTAGATTTATAAAATTAAAGTTTACAGAAACAAATCAACAAATCTGTATCTCGAAGTTATGGGAATACAAATGTGAATTTACGATTATAAAAGCCACCTCAAGTTTTTTTCGCAGAACAAACCTAAATCTTTGGCCTTTAAGCCACTATTCTGCTGCATATAGGACAAGAATATGGGAAATATGCAAAATTCATTGTTTCAGAAACCTAAATGTAGGCAAGTTTTATAGGCAAAAAGCTTTCATTCTATTGGGTTTCAACTAATTATAGAACGACAATGTTAATTGTATACATATTTCTATCTGTTTGTATTCTCAAATATTCATGTTTTAATATGCAAATCAAAACGTGACAATTTTCCATTTACAAGTATGAATATATTTTTGTTTTGTGTTTTTGTGTGTTGTTTCTTTTGATTTTGGTTTATAAATCAACAAATCTGAACCTTTAAAAGTTGTGAAAGCTAAATCGGGAATGGAGAAAAATTGGCAAAATCGCTCATTTTCGCGTTATTCTGGACGAAGATGCGAGTTGGCTCGAAATACGCCAAGCACGAAGCCTCGAAAACGGGCTAACTATCGGGTTTTCATCATGTTAACCTCAAAAAACATGTTCACAAAAAATCGGATTCTACAAAAAAAGAGCCTCCCAGAGGCCCTTTTTTGGTTGATTTTGGCGGGAAAAAGCGTGGAAAACGGCTTTAAAAAGCAGCTAAAACAGCAACGACAAGCGTTGTAAGCATGCCTTTTCGGAGCAGGAAGGCAGCGAAAAACGCCAAGCTCCGATCAGTGAAAGATGAAGGCCAGCAACTCCCTCATCAACTCCCCCGGAGGTGTGTTGGGATTGTCGAGACCTTTCATCTTGGCATCCGTCAGGCGCAGCATGTCGACGATCTGCATCACCTTCGTTCCGGAGTAGTTTCTCATGGCCGTGACGTAGTCTCTGGCAGCCCATGCCCCACCCCTGAGTTCGAGCCATTGCGCCACATCGTTCTCGTTGTCGCGCCTCGGAGCGTAGTATGCGAGGAACAGATTCTGGAAGAATCCGAAGAGCATCGGCACCAAGATGAAGGGGCCACCGCTCTTAGGGTTTTTGTCAAAATAATTCACAATTTTATTTGCCTTCAAAACGTCGCGCGAAGCGATGGCGCTGCGCAGTTCAAAACCGTTGTAATCTTTGCTCACACCTATCTGATGTTCCACGGCGTCGGGAGTCACCCTTCGGTCGTCGCCCAGTGCGATGACGAGCTTGTCGAGTTCGGAAGTCATGCGGTTCAGGTCCGATCCGATATGCTCGGCCATCATCAGTGCCGCCTTGTTGTCGATGGTGCACTCCTTCGTCTTCAGGTAGGCAGAGATGAATCCGGGCAGTTCGTAGTCGCGCTTCTTGTTGCTCACGAAGACGACGCCCACCTGCCTGACCATGCTGGTTATCTTCTTCCTGCCGTCCACCGTGCCGTTCTTGTATGCGAAGACGAGGATGGTTGTCGGCTGCGGTTTCTCGAGATACTGCTCTATCTTCTCCCAGTTCTTGATGTTCTGCGCCTCCTTGACGATGACCACCTGCCGCTCGGCCATCATGGGGTAGCGCCGTGCCATATCGGCCACCTGCGCCGCCGTGACGTCGGCACCGAAGACGATGGTCTGGTTGAAGTCGCGCTCTTCTTCCCTGAGCGCGTTCTCTGCGATATAGTCGGTCAGCCGGTCGATATAGTAAGCCTCCTCGCCCATGAGCAGATAGACGGGCTTGTAGAGACCAGCCTTCATGTCGCGCATGATGCTGTCGAACGAGGCGAACTGTTCTTTCTTAGCCATATTTCTTCTTTTTGCCGCAAAAGTACAAAATATATTCGGACATCACAAATAAAAAGAGAGAAAAAACCAAAAAAGAGGGTGTGACAAAATGCCAAAAGCCATCCACATGTAGGGACATACTTTATGTATATCCGAAGTAACACCGATGGAAATCTGCTATGCGTAGACGAACGAAATCCCCATTTCCTCTGCGGGCGAATTTCAATTTCACCCGAACGCGAGGCAGGTATCACGCCTTCGCAGGGGCGGAACAGCGTTTCTGCCCCTGCGACAGCGCACAAGAAGCACATGTAGGAGGCGACGCCATTCCCGAGCAAGCTCGCCGACCCGTAGCCTTTCCCAGCGTCGCAACAGCCCACAAGAAGCACATGTAGGAGGCGACGCTTCCCAGCGTCGCAACAGCGCATAGGTAGCAACGGTGGCAGGTGTCACGCTGGGAAGCGTGACCTCCTACAGTGGCGCATGCGTGACCTCCTGCGTTGACACATGGGCTGAACGTAAGAATCCCCCTGCGGCCTTGCGGCTGCAGGGGGATTCTTACGGTTCTGCCGATTCGGCTTAGAGCAGCTTTTCGAACTTCTCCTGGATCTTGGCCTTGGTGGCGGCGCCGACCATCTTGTCGACCACCTGCCCGCCCTTGAAGAAGAGGATGGTGGGGATGTTGCGGATGCCGAACTCCATGGCGATATCGTCGTTGTCGCCCTCTTCGATGTCGCACTTGCCTACGACGATGCGTCCGTCGTACTCTTCGGCAAGCTGTTCGATGTAGGGGGCTATCATGCGGCAGGGTCCGCACCATGTTGCCCAGAAGTCAACTACCAGTGGCTTGTCGCCATTTTTCAAAGTCTCGAGGTTTTCAGTTGTGATTTTTACTTCCATTGTTGTTTGTTTTTATTGGGTTAAGCTGATGATGAATCATACAAAGATTGTGCCACAGGGTGGACTACTGACAGGCTGCCATTGGGGTCAGTTGATGTGATACTCCATATCTTCGTTGGTCTCGATATACTGTATGAGCTCACGGTTGACATTGATGCCCTTGAGTCGGCTTCTGAGCGTGACGGGACGGTTGTTCTCGGCATTGACGATCTGGAAGAAGAGCTGCGTAGTGCCGGGGTTGTCGCTCACCATCGATGTCAGGTCGCTGACGGTGGCGGCGTCCACCTTGTCGGCTTTCAGGTTGATGGTCAACTTCTCGATGCGCTCTTCCTTGACGGTCTGCAAATATTGTATGTCGCTGATCTGCAGGCGGTAGTTGCCACGGCCGTAGGGATCGGTGCACTTTGCCTTGATGAAGACGGTGCATCCCTCGGTGAGCATTCCTTGCCAGCGTCCCCACTCTTCGCCGAAGATGGCCAGTTCGCCGGAGGTCTCGAAGTCTTCGAGCGTCACGATGCCGAACTTCTTGCCGCTCTTGCCGAACCGCTCTTTCACGGCGGTGACGATGCCTCCTACGCTGATGTCCTCCTTCTTGGCCAGTTCGGCCTTGTCGTCGAGCTCGTTGCAATGGGTGTTGCACATGCCGTTGAGCACGACGGAATAGTCGTCGAGCGGATGGGCTGAGATGTAGATGCCCACGAGTTCGCGCTCTTTGTTGAGCTTCTCGATGGTGCTCCACTCCTCGCCTTCGGGCACCTGGGGTGTGGCTATCTCTACGGCGTCCATGCCTCCGAAGAGCGAGTTCATGGCCGACTGCTGCTCCTGCTGGTAGAGCTGTCCGTAGCGTACGACGGCATCGAGGAAGACGTCGCCCTTGTTGTTGTAGCCGAAATACTGCTCTCGTCGGATGCCGAAGCTGTCGAAGCCTCCGCTCAGGACGAGGCTCTCGAAGGCCTTGCGGTTGACCTGTGAGAAGTTGACGCGCTGTGCGAAGTCGAAGATGCTCTTGTAGGGTCCGTTCTTCTCTCGCTCTTCGATGATGGATACTGCCGCTGCCTCGCCCATGCCTTTGATGCCTGCCAGTCCGAAGCGTATCTCGCCCTTTTGGTTGGTGCCGAACTTCTCGTGGCTCTCGTTGACGTCGGGTCCGAGGGTCTTGATGCCCAGTGCGCGGCATTCGTCCATGAGCTTGGTGATTTCCTTGATGTCGTCCTTGCGTCGTGTCATGATGGCGGCCATGAACTCTGCGGGGTAGTGTGCCTTCATGTAGGCCGTCTGGTAGGCCACCCACGAATAGCACGTGGCGTGACTCTTGTTGAAGGCATAGGAGGCGAATTTCTCCCAGTCGCTCCATATCTTGTCGAGCACGGCGGGGTCGTGTCCGTTCTTCTTGCCGCCCTCGATGAATTTCGGCTTCATGGCGTCGACGATGTCCTTCTTCTTCTTACCCATTGCCTTTCGGAGCGCGTCGCTCTCGCCACGGGTGAAGTCGGCCAGCTGTCGGCTCAGTAGCATCACCTGCTCCTGATAGACGGTGATGCCGTAGGTGTCTTTGAGGTACTTCTCCATGCAGGGGATGTCGTACTTGATTTCGGCACGCCCGTTCTTGCGATTGATGAAGTCGGGTATATAGTCCATGGGTCCCGGTCGGTAGAGGGCATTCATGGCGATGAGGTCTTCGAAGACGGTGGGATGGAGTTCGCGCAGGTATTTCTGCATGCCAGCCGATTCGAACTGAAAGGTGCCGATGGTCTGGCCTCGCTGGTAGAGCTGGTAGGTGAGCTCGTCGTCGATGGGAATCTTGTCGAGGTCGATATCGATGCCGTGAGAGCGCTTCACAAGTGCCACTGCCTCTTTCAACTCGGAGAGTGTCTTCAAGCCGAGGAAGTCCATCTTGATGAGTCCGGTCTCTTCAATCACATG
>JAGBLC010000062.1 GCA_017635615.1 Prevotella sp. | reverse complement strand
GGGGCGATATGTTCAGCTCCTGGGCGATGTCGGCTTGGTGCATTCCGTCGCGCTTGGCCATGAGGAACACCTCGCGGCAGCGGTCGGGCAGCGCGTCGATGGCTGTCCACAGCCGTGCCTCTTCTGTCGAGCGTTCCTGTGCTTCCTCGTCGGTGATGGGCCCGTCGGCGTCGGTGGGAAGTATCTCCGTGCGCCCCTTCCGCTGCCGCAGCAGGTCGATGCACCGGTTGCGCACGGACGTATAGAGCCATCCGCGAATGCCCGTCAGGTCCATTTCGCCCCTGTGCTCACGCAGCTCTATCAGCCTGACGAAGCAGTCTTGCACTGCATCCTCGGCTTCATCGACATTGCCTAAATAATGAAGGGCATAGAGGCAAAGCGGACGATAATAGTACTGAAAAATCAGGTCGGTGGTCATCTCTATTTCATGTTATTGATGGTTCGGCGGCGTTCACTGTCCTGCGGACCGTCGTCAAAAACGGCCGCAAAATTACAAAAGATGGTTCATCCAAACAAACAATTACCATTCTTTAACACCTTCCAGTCGCTATTATTCGTATCTTTAAATTAGGTACTCACATTCGGAAATAAAAACAAAAACTTTATTTTGTTTTGTATTTCCCTCATTTAATCGTATCTTTGCAAACGGAACAAACGATAAGCAATATGAAGAAAAGCATTTACATCGGGGCAATGGTCGTCGGCATGATGGCCGCAGCCTGCCAACAGCAACAGAAGACGCCGACGGGCAGCTTCGCAACGTCAGTCCCTGAGGGGCAAACAGCCGAAGCAGTCGAGGCAGCCGAGACGGAAACAACCGTTGAGCTGACGGACACAACGATGACTTATGGCTCGCATCGCTACACGATGACGGGCAATCTTACGGCCGAACAATACAACCGCGAGGCCTGGGGGCGGGTGACGTTCACCCACGTGCCGACCGACTACGCAGAGTTCGAACGGGTCTATTCCGACTTTCTTGGAAAGACTCCCCACGGCACGGCGGCCATGATGCCGATGGCGATGGCGATGTATGGGCGCGACCGCGAACTGGGCGAGCGGTGCATCCGCCTGATCAACTACGACTCGAACGTATCGTCGGTGCTCTCTCAACTGCGGCAGAAGTTCACTCCTTCTGAGCATGCTCCTGCCAACGACACCTATATACAGCCCTATCTGCCTGCCGCCGTGCTGAAAGGAGCCACGCCCGAGAATGGCTATACGCCATCGGAGCCATACACTGTGGAGATGACGGCCAGCATCAATCAGCACAGCGACCTGAAGATTAGCGGTAAGGGGCGCGTCGTCTACCTCTATATCCTCGGCGACGGATGGGACACCAAGAAGCGCCAGGTGGAGGTCCTGCAGCCTGGCAACAATGCTTTGCACAAAGTGTTCAACTGCCCCTCGCTCTACACGCAGTGTAAAACCATCGATGGCGAGTGGAAGGGTCTGAGATAGTCTCTGACTGCCTCAGCAAAATCAGGAAACCACAGAACAAGCAGATTGTTATACTCGTCAACCAGTCGTTCCTACAGATAGAATTGCAGACCTAACTCTATTCCGTAGTGGCTGACACCATAAAACTCGTTCTTCTTCAGTTCGAAACCCTTCGGTTTCTTCAAGTGTATGGTCTGTGCGTTCATCATCAGCGACAAACCCACTTTCTCGTTGAAGAGGTAGTCTATACCGAAGCGTGCATTACTTCCAAAGCCACTGTGGCCTTCCTCGCCATCGTTGTAGTAGCCATAGCCTGCCCCCAAGCCTACATCGAAGTACCAGCGGTAGGCAAAGCGAAGTCCGTAGACCACCTCCGGGCCAACGAAGAAGGTGGATAGCGTCTGGCCGTGGATGCTTGTGGTGTTGTAGTTGGCCAAGGCTCCCACACCTACGCCACGACTCCACAGGTGGTCGTAGTGGGCTGTGACGTTGAAGCCTGCACGGTTGTCGTAGTCGCCCCATGGGGTTTCTATTCTTGAATCGAGAAACGAGACACCAGCGTTCACTCCAAAGATGTCCTGCGACGAAGGAATGTCGATGCGGTATTTGCTCTTCTTCTCTAACTGCACCTGGGTTGCCTTCATTGATGCAGCGCGTCGCAACGAGTCGCTGATCTCGCCGTTTTCAGAGATGTAGAGCATCGTGCCTGCCACCTGATGACAGCTGCTTCCCCAGAAGTTGGGCGTCTTGTGCTCGGTGATGAGCAGTCCGTTGCCACCTGTCTCAGCGGTACGCTGCTTGGCCATGTGTACCACGTTGTCGTATTTGCAGCGGGTGGCAAATCCCATGTCGCGCACGGCTACGGTTCCAATGCCGATGGCCTCGTCGGGAACATCGTCACCCGGCTCAAAGACTTGTACGGCTTCTAAGGGTTGTGCCGGCAATATCAGGTTGGCTTCTGAATATACTTTTGGCGAGCAACTGGTGATGAGGGCAGCTGTCAAGCAGAGGCTTGCTGCTGCCAGGATGAGATTCTTCCTTTTCATTTTTTTTCTTGTAGTTAAAATGGTTTTTCGTTATGTTTCATTGATGAGTCCTATCCGTTTTTATCTGTTGTCGTACGTGAATATCAGTCGTTCAGGAAGCATTCGTTCCATTCTCTTACCAGACTCCTGTCTTCCTCGATGCCACCTTTTCCGCGTTTCTCAAACATGCCCGTCATGGTGTGTCGGCCACTCTGTGCGCAGATGGTCATGGCCGACGAACGCTCTGTTGGTCGTTTGGGCATCAGGATGAGTTCGTCGAAGCGCATTTCCTGAAAGTACGTGTGTTCGGAAAGGAAAACATCGAAAGGCTTGTTCCAGTTGAGATATCTGTAGCGCAGGTAGGAGTCTTGGTCGGTGGAGATGCGGTATTTCACGTTCATCGTGGGCATACGCTTGCTGAAGTAGAACGTATAGCTGTATTTCGGTATCACTTTGTCGATAGAGACGCTGTAATAGAATACGTCGAGTATGTCGCCTTGGCAGAGTCCGTCGATAGCGATACGTTCGGGCCGTTGTTCTGTCTTGCCGCCTGGCGCAGGTTGCAGGTAGGGAGTGGTATCTATGAAGCGAACCTGTCCGTTGGGTTTCACCACCTGAATGCCGACGACGTCGAGGCGGTCGTCGTTGGTGGCGTAGGTGTGGGGGTAGCAGATGGAAGATAGCTGGTGGGCGGCGGAGTCGCTGTTGATCATCATCCGGATGCGGTGCAGGTGAGTAATACAATGAAAGTCGGGCTTGGCAGAAAATCTTAAACCCAGTATGTTCGTCACCAAGTCGGAGGCTGTTGCAAACGGAGGCAGCTCTGTATAAAAGCGATGGTCGAAACAGAGACTATCGTATTCTGCCAATGCGACAATGTCGTATTTCTTCAAGGAAGCGGAAATTTCGGTAAGCGAAAACTCCTTCTGCGGCATGTTCCATATCCAGTCGTTAATCTTCTGTGCAAACTTGGCATACCGCTGGCTCATCGTCTCGTCGGCCTGTACCGGTAGAATCGGTATTATATAGAGTAATGTAAGGAGTATGGGCTTCATTTCTGTGGTTGTTGTGTGTAGGTAATTGGGAATTTCGGAATCGCTGAGATGATGCAAGGAATCCCAGAAATCCCAAAATTCCCAAAGTTTGATGAAAAGCGTTACTTCACGGCGACGTCTTCCATCACCTTGCAGATGAGGCGCCAGAAGGGCTCGACGGTCGGGATGAGGGCACGCTCTGTTGTGGTGTGCGGCGACTTCATGGTCGGGCCAAGGCTCACAACGTCGAGGTGCGGATACTTGCCGAGGATGACGGAGCACTCCAGTCCGGCATGGTCTACCTGGATGATGGCATCCTCGCCGAAGAGGTCTTTATACTCCTTCGTCAGCAGGTGGAGCAGTTCGGAGTCGGGATTGGGATCCCAGCCGCCATAGTCGCCTGCTGTCTCTACCTTCATGCCCGCCATGTTGAAGCAGCTCTCGAGCGTCTTCACCATGCAGTCCTTCATATCCTCGCGGCTCGAGCGGGCCAGAATCTTGAAGGCAGCCTTACCGCCCTCGATGTCGATGATGGCAAGGTTCGACGATGTCTCTACCACGTCGGGATAAGAGGGAATCATGCGCATCACGCCGTTGTGGCAGCCGTAGATGCAGTTGACGAGGTTGTCCTGAATCTCTACGGGTACCTCCATCTTCGGTGTCTCCACCTCTTCGGCAAAGAACTCAATGCCGCTCTCGATGTGCTTGTACTCGTCCGTGAAGTCGGCCTTCCAGTCGTCGACCAGTTCTTTCAGGGCTGCTACGTTCTCCTTCGGCAGGGTCAGCACCACTTCAGCCTTAAAGGGGATGGCGTTGCGCATGTTGCCGCCGTGCCAGCAGGCCAGGCGAGCCTCACACTGCTCGATGGCTTCGCGCACGAAGCGTACCATCATCTTGTTGGCGTTGCCTCGGCCTTCGTGAATCTCCAGACCGGAGTGACCACCGCGCAGACCTTTCAGCGTCACGCGTACGGCAGCGTCCTCAGGGTCGGTCTCCACCTCTTTGTAGTCGAGCGTAGCAGTGACGTCGATACCGCCGGCCGAACCGATGCAGAACTTACCCCATGTCTCAGAGTCGAGGTTGAGCAGGATGTCGCCGTTGAGCTCGCCGGTAGGCAGGTCGTTGGCACCATACATGCCCGTCTCTTCGTCGGCGGTGAAGAGTCCTTCGATAGGACCGTGCTTCAGGTCTTTGGCCTCCATGACGGCCATGATGGTAGCGGCACCCAGTCCGTTGTCGGCACCGAGCGTTGTTCCCTTTGCCTTCACCCAGTCGCCATCGATCCATGTCTCGATGGGGTCGGTCTCGAAGTTGTGTGTCGACTCGGGTGTCTTCTGCGGCACCATGTCCATGTGGGCCTGCAGGATGATACCCTTGCGGTTCTCCATGCCCGGTGTGGCGGGTTTGCGCATGACGATGTTGTTGCCGGCATCCTTGAATGCCTCTACACCAGCCTGCTTGGCGAAGTCGAGCAGGAATTGCTGTACTTTCTCAAGGTGTCCGCTGGGACGCGGAACCTGTGTCAGAGCATCGAAGTTCTTCCAGATGCACTGCGGATTCAGATTTTTGATTTCACTCATGATTG
>JAGBLC010000061.1 GCA_017635615.1 Prevotella sp. | reverse complement strand
CGTGGCTCTCAACTATTGTCCCGCCCAGCGGCTCCCCGACGGCGAATACCAGATTGCCGACTACGCTTTGGGCAAAGACTATCACGACATCGTCAAGCAGAAGCTGCACCAGCTGGCACAAACCATCCTCGCACCTTTCACCTCTCACCCCTCATCTCTCTCCCCCCTCGAAGGGCTGGGGGAGGCATCTCATTCCTCACCTATCTCCCCCCTCGAAGGGCTGGGGGAGGCATCTCATCCCTCACCTATCTCCCCCCTCGAAGGGCTGGGGGAGGCATCTCATCCCTCACCTCCCCCCTCGTACCGCGCATTCTCCGACAGCGCTCCCGTCTTGGAGCGCTATTGGGCTGCCCGAGCCGGACTGGGCTGGATAGGACGCAACCGCCAACTCATCATTCCGCCTCATCACCCATCCCTCGAAGCAAGCCACCAACACCTATCACCCATCGCCCCAACAGTCCCGTCTCTTATCAGGCGGATTCCATCCGCCCTTCATCACCCATCAGGCGGCAGCAAGTTCTTCCTCGGCGAACTCTTCCTCAACATCGAAGCCGATCATTACGACTCTCCCATGAAGAGCCGCTGCGGAAACTGTAGCAAATGTCTTGAAGCCTGTCCGACAGGAGCCATCAAAGCCGACGACCCCTGTTTTGACGCTTCTCGCTGCCTGTCGTACCTAACCATAGAAAACCGCAACGATATTCCCGAAGAATTAGCCCGAAAGATGGGCAACACCATCTACGGCTGCGACCGCTGCCAGCAAGCCTGCCCGTGGAACCGCTTCGCACAGCCCACCAGCGAGCCCCTGCTGCAGCCCTCGTCAGCCCTGCTCGCCATGAACCGCGACCGCTGGCACCAGCTCTCGCCAGAAGAATACCAGCAGCTGTTCAAGGGGAGTGCCGTGAAACGAGCGAAGTACGAAGGACTCATCCGCAACATCCGCGCCGTAGCGACAATACAGGAAGAAAGCTGATGGCACTGGCCAATATTGCGGAAGCCAGGATCAGTCGCTCTGCTCTCCCCCCTCTTCTACCAGCTCGTAGTCGCCTTCAACCATCAGGCGGTTGAGCTCCTCATAGATACGGATGCAAGCCCACGCGTCTGTGGCTGCATAGACAAGCTGGTCGGGACGCAAGTCGGGGTTGTCCCAGTTGGTGAGACGCTGCTTCTTCGAGATTTTCCGTCCGAAAAGGTTGGCATAGATCTTCTGCAGGCTCAGGTCTTCGATATCCACCTTGCCGACAAGACTCTGAATGTCGACAAAGAGACCGGGCTGGTAGTCGATGCGCGAGTGGAGCGAGCGTACATCGTCGCCCCACGAAAGAGCCACCTTCAGCACGTCGTTGTCCTCCAACAAGGGTTTCACCGCCTCGGGAACGCCCGAAACATAGAGCTTGAAGATGAAACACTCGTTGTGGGTAGCCACCTGGAGGATGGACACTTTGTTGGGACGGCCTCCGCGATGAAACTGCGGACGCGTCTCGGTGTCGAAGCCCAGGATGTCTTGCCTGAGCAGATAGCTCACGGCATGACGCGCATCAATACGACTGTTGATGGTGATGATGCGACCGCCGAATTTTTCCACAGGAAGGCCGTTGACGGCGGCTGCAGGATAATGCTTGTATAATTGTTTTGTCATGATTGGCTTGACCTAATTCAAAAAGTTGTGCAAAATTAGAAAAAAAAATTGATTTCATTCATGATTCTGCTAAAAAATCACTACTTTTGCATTTCAAATAAGCAATAAGAACTATCATGGCAAAGAAAAAACAAGCCAAGAAGAGCAAAACGCTCAGCGAGGCTCTCGGCATCAAGAATATCTTCCAGAACGACATCTTCAACTTCATCTTCGGACTTGTCCTCCTGCTCCTGGCGGTGTACATCACCATCGCCTTCGCTTCGTACATCTCGACCGGACAGGCCGACCAAAGCCTCGTTCTGGACCTTCGGCCGGGCGAATGGCTCAACTCCAACCGCGACTTCAAGAACAGCTGCGGCTCGATGGGAGCCTTGCTCTCGTGGTTCTTCATGGCGCGATGCTTCGGGCTGTCGGCCTTCCTCATCCCGCTGTTCATGATTCTCGCCGGACTGAAGATGATGCATGTCTACACGAAGGTCAACCTGCTGAAGTGGTTCATGTCCGTCGTCATCGTCATGATCTGGAGCTCAGTGACGTTCGCCAAGTTCCTCACACCCATCATGGGTGACCAGGTGTTCAATCCCGGCGGCGACCACGGACTGTATTGCTGCCAGTGGCTCGACAACGTAGTCGGCACGCCCGGGCTGACGGCTATCCTGGCCTTGGTGGCACTCATCTTCCTGACCTACCTCAGCTCGGAGACCATCAACGTGGTGCGACGCATGCTCAACCCCATCGGGGCGCTCACCAACAAGGTGCAGTTCGTCATCACCAACAACCAGAAGCCGACAGACACCCCAACAGCCGAACCTGCCGCAGCCCAACAGCCCGTACAGCCTGTAGTCGTCATGACCACCGCCGAAGAGGAGGAAGGGGAACACAAGCCCGACATCGAACTGGTGCTCGACCAGAAAGGCGGCGACGGTGGACTCAACGCGTCGAAACCGATAAAAGACGCATCGCAAGACGACGACATCCAGTTGCATGTAGAGGCTGGCGCCGGCGAAGAGAAGGCCGGCAGCGAAACGCTCGACGAGAAGCCCGACCTTTCGGTACCCATCAATCCACGCAAACCGTGGCTGAAGTATCAGTTCCCCACGCTCGACCTGCTGAAGAAATACGACGCCGACGAACGACCCACCATCGACCAGGATGAGCAGCGGTCGAACATGAACCGCATCGTCAAGGTGCTCAACGACTTCGGCGTGCAGATACGCTCCATCCACGCCACCGTGGGCCCCACCATCACGCTCTACGAGATAACACCCGCCGAGGGTGTGCGCATCTCGAAGATTCGCAACCTCGAAGACGACATCGCCCTGAGTCTGTCGGCTCTGGGCATTCGTATCATCGCACCCATCCCGGGCAAGGGAACCATCGGTATCGAGGTGCCTAACGCCAAGCCGCAGATTGTGTCGATGGAGTCGGTGCTCAACTCCAAACGCTTCCGAGAAACAACGATGGAGCTGCCCATCGCCCTGGGTAAGACCATCACCAACGAGGTGTTCATGGCCGACTTGGCCAAGATTCCTCATCTGCTTGTGGCTGGTGCCACCGGTCAGGGTAAGTCGGTTGGTCTGAACGCCATCATTACCTCTTTATTATATAAGAAGCACCCCAACGAGCTGAAGCTGGTATTGATCGACCCGAAGAAGGTGGAGTTCAGCATCTACAACCCCATCGTTAACCACTTCATGGCTCAGATACCCACCGACGACGACAACGAGGAGGCCATCATCACCGACGTGACGAAGGTCATCAAGACGCTCAACTCGCTCTGCGCCCTGATGGACCATCGCTACGACTTGCTCAAGCTTGCCGGTGCCAGAAAGATAACGGAATACAACAAGAAATACCTCGAGCACAAGCTCAACCCCAACGACGGCCACGAATACATGCCATACGTGGTGGTGATCATCGACGAGTTCGGCGACCTCATCATGACAGCCGGCAAGGAGATTGAGTCGCCCATCGCTCGTATCGCACAGCTGGCACGCGCCGTAGGCATACACATGGTCATCGCCACACAGCGACCCACCACGAAGATCATCACCGGTAACATCAAGGCCAACTTCCCCGGACGTATCGCTTTCCGCACGATGGCACGCATCGACTCGATGACCATCCTCGACCAGACGGGAGCCAACCAGCTCATCGGACGAGGCGACATGCTCTTCGTCAATGGCGGTGAGCCAACCCGCGTGCAATGTGCCTTCGTCGACACACCAGAGGTGGAGGCCATCAACAAGTATATCGAAGCACAGCCGGGTCCGCTCAGTCCGATGGAGCTGCCCGAGCCGGCCACCGATGAAGGCGGCGGCGCATTAGGCGGCGGAGGAATGGACATGCACAACATGGACCCGCTCTTCGAGGATGCTGCCCGCAGCATCGTCATCAGCCAGCAGGGGTCGACGAGCATGATCCAGCGCAAGTTCTCCATCGGCTACAACCGCGCCGGCCGACTCATGGACGACCTGCAGAAGGCGGGCATCGTGGGCGAGGCGATGGGCAGCAAACCGCGCGAGGTGCTCATTGCCGACATGAACTCGCTCGAGAACCTTCTGGCCGCATTAAGGAATTAAACAAATCAACCGTAAGACTTGTTGCAGCATTAAGAAACTAAAGAAAACGTCCGTAAGACACGTTGCAGCGTTAAGAAAACAAAATGCTTTCAAACGCACATCTTACCGAAACGTCATTGAAAGAAAACAGAGCAATTATGAAGAAATACATTTCCATCATCATGCTGTTGGCCGTTTGTTGCGGAATGGCCTCAGCTCAGACAGCCTCACAGGCTCGCAAGATTCTCGACAAGACAGCTGCCGTCATCGGCCACAAAGGTGGCGCAACGGCCAAGTTCAACATGAAGGGCAAATATGGCAATGCCTCCGGCACCATCGCCATCAAGGGCAACAAGTTCTGCGCCCACACCGATGCCGCCACCATCTGGTACGACGGCAAGACGCAATGGACCTACAACAAGAAGAACGACGAGGTGAACGTCAGCACACCCACCGAGGCGCAACAGCAGCAGATGAACCCCTACAAGTTCATCAACATCTACAAGAGTGGCTTCGACATGACCTCGAAGAATGTGGCCGGCGGTTATGAGGTGCACCTGAAGGCACAAAACCAGAAGCGTTCCATCAAGGAGCTTTACATCACCATCAACCGCAGCTATCAGCCCACCGTCGTAAAGATGCGCAACGACAAGGGGTGGACCACCATCACACTCTCCGGCTTTCAGACCAAGAACCTCAGCGACAGCCAGTTCCGCTTCAACAGCAAGGAATACCCCACCGCAGAAGTCATCGACCTAAGATGACAAGTCTGATAAGTAATGTCTGAACTCCTGAACTCCTGAACTCCTGAACTCCTGAAAAAATGAACCGCTTAGAGCTATTCCGCACACTGCGACGCCACATCAAGCTGAGCCAGAAACGCAGCGTCAACTTCGAACAGAACCGCACAGCCAAGTTCCTTATCTACCTCGGAGCAGGCTTCGTCTGCTGCTATCTGATGTTCATCGCCGTGATGCTCTCGCTGATTGCCAACAGCCTGACCGACCTCACCACCATCGAGTTCTTCTTCGGACTGCTGCCCTTCATCCTCGTGATTGACTTCAGCCTCCGATTCGTCGGGCAACAGACGCCGGCACAGCTCATCAAGCCCTATTCGCTGTTGCCTATCCCGCGCCACGCCTGCGTCGAGACATTCATCCTGACGAGCATGGTGAGCGAGAACAACCTGATATGGATGTTCCTCACCGTTCCCTTCGCCATCATGTCGGTAGTCTTCATCCACGGCTTCTGGACAGCTCTGGCCTTCGTCTTCTTTATGCAGGTCATCATCGTCGTCAACAGCCAGAACTATATGCTGTGGCGAACGCTCACCACGCGCAACGTGCTGTGGTGGATAGGGGCCGTCGTCGTCTATGCCCTGCTCTTCCTTCCGTGGATTATCTCGGGCGACTTCGACATGCAGTTTGAAGCATTCTCATGGTTCGGCAGCCGACTCATCAAGGGGAATCTCCTCATGATACTGCTCTTGGCAGCCATCCTGGCCGCCTATTTCTTCATCAACCGACACATCCAGTATGTCTTCACCAAGCGCGAGACGGCACAGACATCAGAGAAGGCCATCAAGCACGTCAGCGAGTTCCGCCAGCTCGACCGCTTCGGGCAGACGGGCGAATACATCAAGCTCGAGATCAAGAGCATCATGCGCAACAAGAACATGCGCGGCTCCTTCCTCTACAGCATCATCTTCAACATCATCCTGAGCATACTTATCTCCTATACCGACTTCTACGACGACAGTTTCTCTTCGATGTTCTTCATGACCTACGTCTTCATCCTCAGCGGAGGCATGCTGCTCATCAAGGTGATGGGTGCCGAAGGCAACTATATCGACGGTCTGATGGTCCACAAAGAGAACATCCTGCAGCTGCTCCACGCCAAGTACTACTTCTATCTGGCGTTGCTCCTGCTGCCGCTCGTCATCATGATACCCACCGTCTTCATGGGCAAATACTCCCTGCTACAGCTCATCGCCACCATGTTCTTCGGAGGAGGCCCGGTCTACTGCGCCTTCATGCAGATGGCCGTGTGGAACAAGATGACGATGCCGCTCAACACCAAGCTCGTGGCGAGGGCTAACGTCGAGACCAACTGGTTTGCCGTCATCGTCGAGATGCTCGCTATGTTCAGTCCCGTCATCTTCATCGCCATAGTCAGCTCGTTCTGCTCTGAGACGACAACCTTCATCATCATGCTCATCGTCGGACTGGCCTTCATTGCCGCCAGCCCCTACTGGATGCGCAACATCTACAACCGCTTCATGCGCGTACGCTATAAGAACATGGAAAGCTTCCGTGCCACAAGATAGCCGACAACAAGATTTCACAACATGACCTACAGACATGCTCTCTGCCTTGCATCAGCCCTCTGCTGCTCTTTTATAGCAATGGCTCAGTCAAGGACCATCACCGTCAGCGCAACAAACCCTGACGGCCAAGCTCGCACCGACGTACCCGTAACGGTCAGCCTGCCCAAAGACATCAGGGTGAGAAGTGCCGCCGTCAACATCTCCTCTTCGTCAATCAAGTCGACGAATCACACCACCACCCTGCCCTACCAGCTCGACGACCTCGACGACGACGGCCGCTACGACGAGCTCTTCTTCCTCACCGACCTTGACGCCCGGGAGAAGCGCACATTCACCGTCACCCTCACCACAGAGAAGCCCGCAGAAACCTTCCAGCCTCGTGTCTACACCGACATGATGCTCACCAACAAGAAAATCAAGGAGAGCAACAAGCAGAACCTCTATATCTCGCAGCTCACCGTCGAGAACGGCACCAACGCCTACAACATGCTCCACCACCACGGGGCGGCCTTCGAGAGCGAACTCGTGGCCTACCGCATCTACTTCGACCACCGCCAGACGGTAGACATCTACGGAAAATACCAGCCCGGACTGGAACTCCGACAGACGCAGTTCTACCCCGATGCCGAACAGAAGGCACAGGGCTTCGGCGACGATGTGCTCTGGGTGGGCAACACCCTCGGTGTGGGAACCCTGCGCGGATGGGACGGCCAGCAGCCTGTGATGCTCAACGACGTTGAACACCGCAGCCAACGCCTCGTAGCCACTGGTCCGCTGCGCATCATCATTGAGGTGAAAGACCGCCAATGGCGCGTCCTCCCCGGCGAAGAACCCATCACGATGACCACCCGCTACACACTCGTTGCCGGGCATCGCGACTGCTCGGTAGACATTCTTTTCGAGGATGTGAAGCCCGAGCAACGCTTTGCTACAGGACTCATCAACGTCAAGGACTCACGCGAATATTCCAACCACCGCGGACTGCGGGGCTGCTGGGGAACCGACTGGCCCGTATCGGCCAAGGACAGTGTCGGACACAAGCGCGAGACGGTGGGCTTAGGTATCAGCATTCCTCACGAATACATCGTGGAAGAATGCCCTGCCAACCGAGACAACTACCCCTTCGTGGTGCGTCCCGTCGACAACCGCCTGCACTACGACATCGTCTTCTGCAGCGACAACGAACAGTTTGGCTACCACTCCGCCGACCAGTGGTTTGCCTATCTACGGGAATGGGACGCACAACTAAAACAACAGATAGCTATCGCCACCCAGCAGTAGCCATCAACACCCAACACCCATCACCTATCACCCAGCAACCATGGAGACAAAGACAATACCCGTAGTAGGAATGGCTTGCGCTGGCTGTGCTGCCAACGTCGAACGCCACCTCAACCAGTTAGAGGGAGTAGCATCAGCAGCCGTCAACTTCGCGGCCCGCACAGCACTTGTCAGCTACGACCCCAAGACCATTTCGCTCCAGCAGATGAAAGAAGCCATCCTCAAGGCTGGCTTCGACCTCGTCGTAGAAGAAGACCGCAGCGTCGAAGAGATAGAGAAGAACGCCTTCAGGCAGCTGCGCCGCCGCGTTGTCGTATCATGGATTCTCGCCCTGCTGGCTATGAGCATCAGCATGGGATGGATCAGCATGCCCAACGACAACATACGCAACCAGACGCTCTTCATCATCGCATTGGCCAACCTCGTCTACTGTGGGCATTCCTTCTTTGCCAATGCCCTGCGCCTGCTGCGCCACGGTGAGACCAACATGGACACGCTTGTGGCCCTCTCCACAGCTGTATCTTTCCTCTTCAGCGCATACGTCACGTTTGCGCCCCTCACACATCAACCATCAACCCTCAACCATCAACCCTTCTATGATGCCTCCATCATGATCATCACCTTCGTGCTGACAGGCCGTCTTATGGAGACACGCGCGAAGAACGGCGCATCGTCGGCCATCCGACAACTCATGGGATTGGCACCGAAGACAGCCCGCCTTGTCAACGGCGACGAACTGAACCTTGTGCCCATCTCCACCATACAGCCTGGCGATATCATCGAGATACGTACCGGCGAGAAAGCACCCGTCGACGGCATCGTCAGCAAAGTTTGTAACGAAGCCCCCTCGGGGGCCGTAGGGGGGGCTACTTCTTCACCTCTCATCATGGACGAGAGCATGATGACGGGCGAACCGCTCTCCGACCCGAAGCAGATGGGCGACCGCATCTTCTGCGGCACCATCGTCCGTCAAGGACAAGGACGCTACATGGCGCAGCAAGTGGGCGAACAGACCATGCTGGCACAGATGATACGCATGGTGCAGCAGGCACAGGGCAGCAAGGCTCCCGTACAGCGCATCGCCGACCGCGTGGCCAGCATCTTCGTTCCCACCATCCTATGCCTCTCGCTCGTCACCTTCCTCGCATGGTGGCTCCTCGGAGGAGAACAACAGCTGCCGCGCGCCATCCTCTCGGCTGTCTCCGTACTGGTCATTGCATGCCCCTGCGCCCTCGGACTCGCCACACCGACAGCCCTCATGGTGGGCATCGGCAAGGCAGCACAGAAGGGCATCCTCGTCAAGGATGCTACTGCCCTGGAGCATCTCCGCCAGACATCGGCTATCATCTTCGACAAAACGGGCACCCTCACCACGCCCACCGGCTCTGTAAGCGGCGGCTCTGCCGCTGCAACTTCACAAGAGGTCCTCAAGCCGCACACCCGCGAAGCCATCCAGAGCCTGAAAGACAGGGGCATTGCCGTCCACATGATGAGTGGCGACAAGGAGGAACGCGCCGCCCACTGGGCTCACGAAGCTGGTATCGACCACTATAGCAGTCAGGCACTGCCGCAGGACAAGGAAGACCTCGTACGCCGTCTGCAAAGCGAAGGCCACCATGTCGCCATGATCGGCGACGGCATCAACGACACACAAGCCTTGGCGGCTGCCGATGTCAGCATCGCTATGGGCAAGGGTACGGATGTGGCGATGGACGTGGCACAGGTGACGCTCATGGGCAGCGACCTGCGAACAATCACCGATGCCATCGACCTCTCAAAACGCACCACACGAATGATCCGGCAAAACCTCTTCTGGGCTTTCATCTACAACATCGTCTGCATACCCCTGGCAGCTGGTGTGCCCTACCTCTTCGGCTACAACTGGCAGATAACGCCCATTCTCGCCAGTGCCTTGATGGCCTTTTCCAGCGTCAGCGTCGTGCTCAACAGCCTGCGCCTGAAATTGCGTTAATCTTCTGAAAATTATTAGGCTGTTTGCACAAGAATGCGTAACTTTGCACAGATATTTCAATTTTTAATTAAAAGAATAATGAACAGAAAGTTTTTTATCGTGATGCTGGCAGCCATCTTCATGGCAAGCCCAGCCGTAGCTCAGGAAGACAACAGCGTTAGCGGCACCGTCTCGAAGATATGGAACAACACCAAGAAGAAGGTGCGCAACTCCACGCGCCGCGTCAAGGAAGAATTCAACATCAACGATGCCGCTGCCGACCTGCGCGAGATCGACGGTCACAAATACATGCTCCTCTACCGTAAGGATAACTTCCGCGACGACGCAGCACAAGAGTTTAAAGACCGCTGCCTGCAGGAGTTCAAAGACAAATATCCCGAGGTAACCGTCCTCAACTGTGTCATCCCGCAAGACCAATGGATCGACACCACCAGCCGCTCGGCAACGGGAAAGGTGACGAAATACGTCAAGACCATCTTCTGCTACATCCTTGCCAAAGACGGTCCCGACGGCTATATCAACGCACGCTTCTCCTTCCGCCAGCTCAAGAAGGTGGGAGGCAAGTGGAAGAACGACAAGTCGAACTGGCCCAACTGGGAGCGCACCGACGTCATGACACCCGATGTCTACAAACAGCTCAAGGAGCTGAGCAACTAAAAGAAATAGCTAAATCGTAAATCGTAAATAGCTAAATCGTAAATAAATCGTAAATAGTAAATAGCTAAATCGTAAATAACAATGGGTTTTCTCAAATCACTCTTCACTGGAAAAGTTCCCACTGCCGAGGAGCAGCAACAAACCGACAATCAGCGCAAGTTCGACATTCTGAAGTTCGACGGTGTGAAAGCCCTCAAGATGCGACAGATGCAGCAGGCTGAACGTTGCTTCACCGCCGCCCTCGAAATCAAAGACGACCCCGAGACGCACGATTATCTCTCGCAGGTATACATCAATACGGCCCAGCTCGACCTCGCCATGAACGAACTGAACATCCTGCGCAACGCTGAGCCTGAAAACGAGCAGCTCCTCATGCGCATTGTCCAGGTGGCCTTCATGCAGGAAGACTACCCTCAGATGGAGCAGCTCTGCCAGCAGGCTCTTGCTATGGAGCAGCCCAATGAGATGTTCAAATATATGTACGCGCGCGCCAAACGGGGGATGAACCAGCCAGAGGAGGCTCTCCGCCTGCTCGACGAGGTCATCGCCGAAAACCCGAACCTCCTCGACGTTCAACTCCTCAAAGCCGACACACTCCTTGTACTCGGTCGCAACGATGAGGCTCTGAGCCATACGCAGTGGCTCGCCGAGCGTGTACCCGACAACGAAGACGTCCTTTTGCTCGTAGCCCAGGCGCAGAAAGCCAACAACCAGACTCAAGAGGCCATCGATACGTGCACGGCCATCATCGACCTCAACCCCTTCTCGGCGACAGCCTACCGCGAGCGTGCCGCCCTCCGGCAAGCCCTCGGCGACGAAGCAGGAGCTGCCGACGACCTGCAGCAGGCTCGTGACATCATGCCCGAGAGCGATGCCGAAGACATCGAGCAACAGGTCAACCAGGCCTACCGCAACGCCAACCCCTTCGGCTAACCCTAAACCACTCACCACGACGATTCTTCATTACTCGATTCTTCATTCTTCATTCCTCGATTCTTCATTCTTCATTCTTCATTCCTCGATTCTTCATTCTTCATTCT